>CAMPAA010000229.1 GCA_946631345.1 uncultured Verrucomicrobiota bacterium | reverse complement strand
GGCGATTTGACAAATCGCCCGTTGGTGGTAGCGGCCGCTTTATCAAAGCGGCCCTGCCATTTTACACCGTTCGCGCTATTCCACCATATAGCCGTCGTCAGGGTGCCACCACATGTACACCTTGTCGTTCCATGTGATCGTCTCCTGGTCGAGCAGGAACCGCGAATGCGGCTTCAGGGCCTGCACGCGCCTGCCGCCTGATTCGAGCCAATACTTCGTGTACACGCCCTGGTAGATCACGTCCTTTACCGTGGCCTCGAACACGTTGATGCGCGCGCCCTTCTCGGGCGGCGGCGGCGCGAGGGTCACGCGTATCTTCTCGGGGCGGACGGAAAGGTGCACGCTCTGCCCCACGGCGAGCTTGCGGTCGTTGAACGCGCACACGCTGGCGAACCCCGGAACGGAGATCGTGCAGTAGTCGCCATCCTCGGACGCGATACCGCCCTCGAAGAAGTTTGTGTCGCCGATGAACGACGCGACGAACGCGGACTTCGGAGCCTCGTATATCTTCGCCGCCGTGTCAAGCTGCTCCACGTGGCCGCTGTTCATGACCGCTATGCGGTCGGATAGCGACATTGCCTCGCCCTGGTCGTGCGTAACGTATATAAACGTGATGCCCACCTGGTCGTGGATCGTGTCGAGCTCAAGGAGCATGTGCTGGCGGAGCTTCAGGTCGAGCGCGGCGAGCGGCTCGTCGAGCAGGAGCACCTGCGGGCGGTCCACCAGCGCGCGGGCGATCGCCACCCGCTGCTTCTGCCCGCCCGACAGCATGCTCGGATACTTCCAGGCGTGGTCGCTCATGCGGATCAGCTCCAGCATCGCATCCACCGTCTCCTCTATCTCGGCCTTCGGCTTCTTCTGGAGGCGCAGGGAGAACGCGATGTTGTCCCAGATCGTCATAGTGGGGAAGAGCGCGTAGTTCTGGAACACGGTGTGGACGCGGCGTCTGTTCGGCGGCGCATCGGTGATGTCCTTGCCGTCGAGGTAGATTCGGCCGCTGTCGGGGCGCTCGAATCCTCCGAGCATCCGCAGGAGCGTGGTCTTGCCGCACCCGGATGGCCCCAGCAGCGAGAAGAACTCGCCCTTGCGGATCGATATCGAGACGTTGTCGACAGCCGTGAGCGCGCCGAAGCGCTTCGTCACACTGTCAAAGACGAGAAACTCGTTAGCCAACGCTGTGGTCTCCTGTCAGCGGAATTTCGGAAGCGTCACGGAGTGACCCACACCTGGGTCTGCTGCTGCTCGTAGTGGCCTGGCTGCCATACGCGCTGGATCACGCCGTTATAGGACTGGTCGATGTAGCGCCCCTCCACCCACACGTTCTGCACGCGGGTTTCGTAGTGCCCGGCAACGACTGGCTGCTGCACCACGACGGGCTGCTGCACCACGACGGGGGCGGGGGTGACGACGGTCGGCTGCTCGACTACGACAGGAGCCGGCCGGGTTGCGTTGTAGATCGTCGCCGCAACAAGGCCGGCACCGAGCACGCCGGCGCCGATTCCCCACGCCGTGCGGCTGTGGTGATGGTGCGGATGGTGGCCGTAATGCCCAACAGGGCCAGGGCGGAAGCCGCCGAACGGGCCCGGCCCCGGACGGGCCGTCACGCACAGCGCCGCCATGCCTACCACCGCAAACAGACAGATCTTCTTCATCGCACACTCCTCCTTAAGAAAAAACGTGGGCATTATATTTCATTTCAACCTGCGGCGCAACCGTTTTTTTTTTCTCGGTGATTCTCACGGTCTTGCAAGAGGGATTACGGCGATTGAGTCAAACCACGCCTTTTCGCCCTGCGCAAGCGCAACACCAAGCCCCAGATGCATATCCCTGGCCGTCATCGGCGCCCTGACAACAGCGGCTCCCCTCCGCCACGGGCCGGACTTCTCGCGAAAAGGCAGATATTCGGACCTCCCAGTCCACTTGCGCTTGGTGTCCAGCCAGGCAACCTTGACGGACGTCCCTTCTCCGCATGCGGAACATTTAACGAGGTAGAGCGCACCGGGCCTTATGTCCTTTATCTTGAGGGTGAAGCATCCTTCTGGCACACCCTCCGCGCAGAGCGAAGTGCCGTCGCCATCGCCAAAGGCGGCGTCACTGCCGAACTTGCCCCGATGACGCTCCGGCTTACCGGGCTGCCAGCATCCGTATGGTTTCGGAAGCGCGCCGTCCGCCGCCGCACATTCGCCGTTCTCAACGAGGTTCAAAAGCCGTCCGGACGCCACCAGCTCGGCCAAGCGCCGCCGCCCAAAACCATCGCGGTCTTTCTCGGAAGCGATGACATCGTTGAACCCCGGAAGCACATCGTCCCAAGTCTCCGGCTTCGTTCCGCCCGCAATCCTGAAGCCGTCGCGCCACTTGGCGTACTGATGACGCTCGCCCCACAGCCACACGTACTCGTCCACCACGTCAAGCGCCTGCACGAGGTTGCGCCGGAACGTCTCAAGACGCGAGCCATCGGTCGGAGGGAAGTACCACGAGGAGTTGGTGGGGTTTACGTACATATCGAGATACAGGCCAAAGGAAATCTGCACCTGCTTAGCATATTTCTCCCGGTTTTCAGGCTCCACAAGCACAGCGAGCGTGTCACGAGTACGATGCGCGGAGGCGGCGAAGTCGTTCTTCGCGGCGTCGAAACGGTAGGCATGCTCGTTGCCGTCTATTATGCGCGCCTGTGGCGGCAGCACGTCGAGTATGCCGTTCACGAAAGCCGGCCACAGATCTCCCCTGTCATGCTCAAGGCACCTCACGTCCTGCCCGTTGTGCCAGGGCGCAAGCCAAGACAAAAACCAGAACGAGAGCAACCGTACTTCGGGGTACTCGTCGAACACACCGCGAAACACCTGCGCGCCGCGCCGCCGCACGAGCGCGCACAGCTCCGCATACGGCATCTCGCCGGGCTGCCTGATGAACTGGCGTGCCTTTCGGTAGTCCTCGCAGTCCATCGACAGGCCCCTGCATCCGCCATTGCGCGCGATTGCCGCCGCCGTTCGCATATTTCCTGCGACGCGCGCCCATGTCGCATCATCCGTCCAGTCCACGCGGTTGGTGGGCGACCTGAACGTGGCGATGAAGTTCTCGCGGAACGCCTCATACGCGGACAAGCGCTTCAGCTTCGGCACCATGTGCGCGAACATGCCATACGTCCACTCCTCGCTCCATATCCCACGCATCCCAACCGGTTCACCGGCGGTACCCTTTCCGCGCATCCACACGGAGACGCCGTCAAGCCCGGTCTCTGCATAGCTGCCCGCGTGTTCGAGCAGGTCGTCCACAGTCACCGGGTTGTGGCACCAGCCGATGCCGATCACCTTCTTGCCAACCGAACCATCCGCCTGCGCCAGCATCGCCGCGCACATGGCGACGACTGACATCCACTTCACCGCTGTCTTCATAGGCTACCTCACCATGATGAAGAACCCCTGCCTACGCCATTTCCACACTATGCGTCGTGGAACCGCACTCTCGGCCTGACCAAGCGTGACAAAACCCTCCGGCACCTTGCGCACCTCTCGCCATTCGTCATTGGACGCATCCCACGCTTCGACAACGCACCAAGGTTCATAGCAAGCGCCATCAACATTCAGCTGCTGCGCCGTGAAGGTGTACGAATCCGTCAGCAAATATACTCCGCTCTCCGCCGCCGCAAACCCTTCACGGCCGGATACGACCACCACGGCGTTGGAAATCGCCTTCGGCAACCCATCGTGGAAGCGAACCTCATCGATGTCGCGATTCCTTGCAAGTTCTGCGTCCGTCAACATCCTTGAATATGCGCGCCACGAGTAGAACAGGCCCTTGCAGCAGACTGCCGGCGAATAGCTGGATCCGTACCTGCCGCCCCACGAATACTTCAGCGCAGGGATGGGCAGAAGCTCGCCGTGGGCACGGGTGCGTCCCCATGTGGAGTCCGTGTACCACCATGTGTGCTCGGTGGCGTGGGAATGGGTGTCGTCGAAGGCGAGGTTTGCGTAGCGTCCGTCCCAGTTGGTGATGTTTGGCCGCGCACCGCTGCCGCCGCCGTTGTTGTACTTGTCCACCTTGAATGTCAGGTTCGAGCCGGCGATCATGTTCGGGCCGGAACGGTCGAGCCAGAACGACACCGAGTCGCCGCTCGCCGTGGAAAATACGGTCTGGTACTTGTGCACGCCGTCGGCGAAGTCGCTTGAGTCTATGTCAGATACGATCTGCACGGTGAAGTTCGAGCCGAGCTCAAGCGTGTCCGCCATCTCAAAGTATGAATACCCGTAGAACCGGTAGCCGGTAGCCGTCCATTCGCCTGGCGCGGGGCAGGTCTCGCCGTTGATCCCCTTCATCTTATGAAGCGAGCCATCTCTGCCGTCCGCCACAAGGTTCGCCCATGTCGTCGATGCGGAGTCGTGCGGCAAACCTGCGCCCATGTTGCGGATGCCGTCGTATTGCGCGATCAGGCCGTCCTGCACGTAATGCCCCACGTCGAACCGCTCGATGCCGGCGACAAGCCTCCACTTCCATGCGAGGCGCACCTTTGCGGAGGTTGTCGCCGTGTCGTACGTGAACGAAGAGCCTTCATGCGTCTCCGCCGCGCACCATGCCCCGGTCGCCGCGTCCCACGTTTCAAGCGTGTATCCGGTCGCGGCGTATGTGCCGCGGCCAGCCGTTACGTTCGGCGCGGCGAACGTGTGCGTGCCGTCCACCACGTACACGCCCGCAGGCTCCGCCCCGTACCTGCCCAGCTCGTCGACGGCGATCACGACATTCGTGACCGGCGGCGCGCTCGCCCCGCGATAGCGTATCTCGTCGACTGCCCGGTTCCACGCCAGTTCGCCGTCATCCAGCCTGCGCGAATACGCGCGCCAGG
>CAMPAA010000228.1 GCA_946631345.1 uncultured Verrucomicrobiota bacterium | reverse complement strand
AGTTTTAAGGTAAAAGTTTAGAGCCAGAAAGGAACGAAAGGGATGAAGAAGGTACTGATGACGTTGGTGGTGATGGCCGCGATGGCGGTTTCCGCAGAGCTGAAGGTCGCATCCGTCAACATGATGGAGCTCGTGACGTTCCACCCGCGCCACGACGACGACCGCAAGCTCCTCAAGAGCAAGGACGCCGACTACAAGAAGCGCCTTGACGAGAAGCGCGAGGCAATCGAGAAGATCGAGAAGGAGTTCCGCGACGCCCAGCAGGAGGCCCAGAACCCGATGCTCACCGAGAACGCCAAGAAGATTGCGTTCGCCAAGCTGGAGGATCTCCAGAAGCGCGGAATCGCGGCGCAGGGCGAGTACCGCAACGCGGTCCAGGAGTACCAGGCCGACCTCCAGAAGCTCGAGACCGACCTCATGCGCGCAGTAACTTCGTCCATACGGGATAAGATCGAGGAGTTCGCGAAGCAGAAGGGGTACGACGTGATCCTCGACGTCACCACGACGCCGTATGTGGCCAAGTCGCTCGACGTTACGGACGACGTCCTGCGGCTCTTCGGCGTCGACGGCGAGGCGAAGCGCGCCGAGGCGAAGAAGGACAATGAGGAGCAGGCGAAATGACCATCACCGCAAGCGAACTCGCCGCGAAGCTCGGCGGCGCCATAGAGGGTGACGGTTCGGTCGCGCTTTCCGCGGTCGGCGGCCTTGAGGAGGCCCGTCCAGGCGACCTTTCGTTCTGCAAGGACGTGAAGTACGTCAAGATCGTCGCAGGCACCAAGGCGAGCGCGATCCTCCTCCCGCTGGACTGGAAGGACCATGTGCCTTGCGCTGCGGTGATCCGCGTGGACGACCCGAACGACGCCTGCATGAAGGCTGCTGAGATATTCGCCCCGCCCGCCCCGGTTCGCACGCCCGGCGTCCACCCCACGGCGGTCATCGACCCGTCAGTTAAGCTCGGCAAGGACGTGTACGTTGGCGCCTACACGGTGATCGAGAAGAACACCGAGATCGGCGACGGCGCGATAATCGACGCGCAGGTCTTCATCGGCGAGAACTGCAGGGTCGGCGCGAAGACGCTCGTCTACCCGCAGGTCACGCTCCGCGAGGGCACGATCGTAGGCAAGGACTGCATAATCCACTGCGGAGTGCGCCTCGGCGGAGACGGATACGGCTTCAACAACGGACGCCATCCCGACGGCTCGATCTTCATAGAGAAGATACCGCAGCTCGGCATCGTGGAGATCGGCGACGGCGTTGAGATCGGCTCGAACACCACGATCGACCGCGCGCGCATCGGCCGCACGTACGTCGGCCCGATGACGAAGATCGACAACCTCGTGCAGGTAGGCCACAACGTTAAGATAGCAGGCTACTCCGGCCTCATCGCGCAGTCCGGCATAGCGGGCTCCACGCAGATCGGCATGGGCTGCCTCATCTGGGCGCAGGCCGGAATCTCCGGGCACATCAAGATCGCGGACGGCGTGCAGGTCGGCCCGCAGGCAGGCGTGCCGCAGAGCATCGACGAGCCAGGGAAGTACGTGATCGGCACGCCCGCGCAGTCGCTGCGCGACGTCGCCGCGATCTCGCTCGCGCCTAAGATGATCTCGAAGCTCCGCTCCGACGTCAAGGAGCTCAAGGCCGACGTCGCCGCTCTCAAAGGCGCCTGACCTTCTGCGCGGAGCGAGGTCCGTAGCATCCGCGCCTCGCGGACGACCGCCTTGGCGGGGATTGTAATTCTGCCGCATCCTCCGCCAGACGTATCAATTTCACAAGTGGTTCCGGAAATCAACTTGTTTGTTTTGTCATTATGAGAAAGATAGTTTTAACGACTGTCATTGCTTCTGTGGCTTATCTTTTGGTTGTATTGTGCTTTTTGTTTCGTGGATTAGTAAACATGGGGCCTCCACGATGGCAGTCCCTTTGCATGAATGAATTGGCTGAAAAGGGGGTTGACCGCTTAACCATCAGCAAACTTATGGCTGGTGGTGAAGCCATGACCCCTTCCGAGATCGAGGTCCTGATAAGAAAAGGAGGTCCGGCAACATACGCGGTTCTGTCCGGCAGGAAAGAAGTTCCAGATAGGATACGTAGGGATTTGTTTTTCTTGTCCAATCCAGATGTGAAGCTTAAGATTTGCAATGATGTGACGGAGACTGTAATCAAGGCTGAATTGCAGGCGCTACTTGATAGACGCGACCGGTATGTTAGATTGTGGATTGTAATAGGGTATGTTGTTGTTATTACATTGTGTCTCGTTGGCTGTTGGATTCTCCGCTGCAGGTTATTGTTCCAATAGTTGTGACTATGATCCAGATACGCCTTCAATAAAGAAAGGTCTTGAAAGTCTGACATCTACAATTGATACCCTTATGGGGTCATTGGAAGACATGTTTAAATAGACGCCCCTTGCTTCAAATCCACCTTTATAGTGCGTAATATATGAACGCAATTACATGGCCAGTCGGGTACAGAAAAAGTGGTATTAGGACATACTTCTCAATTCCTTTCTGGAATCAATCATCGCGGCTTAGGAAGTCGGCCAAGGCGGAGTTGCTTAGCCGGAATCCTGTCGAATGGATGGACAGTTGGCAAGGAATGAGTATTGACTGGCAAGATACGGTTGCGTTCCTGCGGGATGTCAGACGGTTGTCATATACGAACTGGCCGAACGAATACTTTGTCCCTAACGATATTGCCAGTCTCATTTTAGGCTATTTTGCGGATAGCGAGATGGATAACGAAGATGTCTTGTACCCCGTGTTGGAATTGTATGGAATATACAAGGATTCAGATGCCTTGGTACAAATAGAGGATGCTGTCTTCGGAATTGATTGTACGATTGGGATGCTATGGAGAATGATATATGATAATCGTAACCGAGGGCTAACTAGATAAAAAGAACACTTCTGTATCTGCGCGACATCACTCTCACTACCGGGGCGAAATTCTTGAACAGAAAACAGATGCATTCATCGACGGCGTTTGGTACACTATCGCCAGAAACACGATGACGTACAATCCACAGGGCAAGCGGATTACATCCGAAAACCTCGCCGGGCAAGTCACGACCACGGCGTGGGATTGCTGTCGCAAGGTTTTGGAGAAGAAGTACCGACTGACATGATCTACTGTATCAATTCTACTATATCAATAAGCTCAGACCCTTCTGGGCTCTGGTCACAAGGAGGAACCGGGGATGACTAAATTGTACAGAGCGCCTGCGGTATTGGTGTTGCTGTTATTGTCGGGATGCCTTTTAATAAGGGAGGATTACACGCCACTGTTTGAAAGGCATGACGCGTTTGTGACAGCCAGGCATTCGGAGGCTGCTTCCAGGCGACAAATGGAGCTGGCTTGGCTCGAATTATCTAAGCCGCAGGTGGACTTGTATCTCGTAAGGGCGATATTGGACCGTGCATGGATACGCTCTCCGGACAGTTATGAGCCTGTTTGGGGGTGGGCGATATTCAAGGCAATCCAGGCGCGGCAGTCGTCCTCTTCCAAAGAGGCGGAACGGTGTTTCACGGACAGCGTCCGCTATTTTGAGCGCGTCAAGTCAATGTTGCCTCCTTCGTCTTGCGAAATGTTCAATGTCGACATGGATTACGTGAATAGCCTCAATTGGTTTAGTGCGGCATTGCGCAGAAGCGGAAAAAACGAAAAGGCGAAAGATGTTTTGCAACAGGCCGCCATGGTGCTGGCCGGATATGCGCAAAGAGACGATATCGACAGGAAACGATATTTGACTATGAAGGCATACAATTCCTACTACCTTGGTGATAAGGATGCCGCCAGATCGGGAATGGAGGCGGCTGTTTCGTGCGGTGCCGTTTTCCCAAAAGAGTTTGCCATTGAAGTAAATGGTAAAGAGGAGGCTGCAAATGACTGATTGCCGTACGATATGGACTGCCGCCTGCCTTTGTTTCGTTGCGGGGTGCACTGAATTGTTATCTAGGGACCCTGCATTTGTCGAACAGGAGAAGGCGGTTTTAATCACCGATGGGGGCACTGCTCAAAACGGATTGTTGTCTTATGGAAACTTGGTCAAAGATGGTTGGGATAGCCTTTATGACCTTTCAAATCCAAGGTTTGGCGATTACTCCCTGATTGGTGCTCAAGATTTCTTCAATCTCGCCTGGGAGCGGAATCAGTCAGGATACGATTCTTATTGGGGATGGGGGGTGATTCGCATGGAGCAGGCTAACAGGGCATATTGCAGTTGGAATGTTGAAAGGTATTTAAAAGAGGGTGTCTCCTATATGGTTCTTGCGGGGAATAATGACACATTCCCAGAAGAGCATAGGAACGCCTTGAACTTAGACCTGGCAAGGGGGTATTGCCTTTTGGGGCAATATTATCTCAGATGCAGGAAAGCCTGCAATGCCAGAAAATGCATAAATAGCGCTATTGATTTGCTTCGATCAATAAACCCCAAAGGAAAATTCGAAGAGGAGCGTAAAGTGGAAATCACGGCGCAACTGCAAAATGCCGAGAAGTTGCTTGTAAAATGATTCGTATTTACCGGACAGTGGGTGACCCGTCCATTTGCACAGTCACGTGCGCCGCCGAGAATCTCCGCACGGTGACGGCGTTCTATCCTGTGGTCGCGAACGACTTGCGCTCCGGCCTTGTTCGGTCGATCCGCCACGAGGACGGCAAACTCGACGTCTACGACTACTCCCTCGTATCCAACCTCTGGACCCGCACCATCACCCATCTCCACGAACAATCCCCCTCGCCCGTCTCCGGAAAAACCACCCGCGACATCACGACCACCAACGATCGCGGCGAAATTCTCGAAGAAAAGGCCGAAGCGTCTGGAGTTTCCCCATTTTTTGAAGGCAGAATGAGACTTCGCCCAATGTTTATGCGGGTGAGGCGA
>CAMPAA010000227.1 GCA_946631345.1 uncultured Verrucomicrobiota bacterium | reverse complement strand
TGACCTTTTGGGGAAATGTAGCGCTACCTTTTGCCCAAAGGTAGCGTGACCCTTGCGGTCTTTCGCGGAGAGGCGGACTTGTCGAGGAATGAGAACGCAAAGCACTTCTATGTGCAAATGGCACCCATGGGGACTGCGTAGAGCTGTTTCCCGAAGGTAAGTGTGTGCGAGCCCGTGTACAATACGATGAAAGCAAAAGCGGGTGGCAGGGGTTGAAAACGACTGTCCGTTTTTGATACAATTGCCTCCATCAAGAGAAAAAGGGCATGGGGCCCGTGAAAGGAATGTGAAATGGTTCAACTTAGCAGGCGTAATTTTCTTGGTGGCGCGGTGGCGCTGATGGGGGCGGGTGGCTGCCATTCGCTCGGAATCGGCGGCCCGAAGCCGAATCTCGTATTTGGCGTCATCAGCGATCTCCACATAACCACCCAGGAGTCCACGGAGGTGTTCAGGCGGACGCTGGAGTACTTCCGCGACCGCAAGGTCGATGCCGTTGTCGTATCGGGCGATCTCAGCGATTGGGGCCTCAGGAGCGGACTTCAGTACATCGCCGACGCGTGGGAGAGCGTATTCCCTGGCGGCTGTGCTCCTGATGGCCGCAAGGTGGAGCGGCTCTTCTGCACCGGCAACCACGACTACGACGGCTGGTGGTATGGCGACATGACGCTCGACATGCACGTGCAGGGATATTCGGAGGACGAGGCCCTTTCAAAGCTTGGCATGAAGAAGTGCTGGGAGGAGGTGTTCCACGAGCCGTTCGAGCTGATCCGCCGCCGCACGGTGAAGGGGTACGATTTCGTCAGCGCTGAATGGAACGGGGGCAAGGGCTGGGACAAGGCGGCGGAAGCATGGTTCGCAAAGAACGGCGCGACGCTCGACCCCAAGAAGCCATTCTTCTTCTTTACGCACTATCCGCTCGGCAACACGACCTCATGCAGCCGCCGCGACGGGCGCGACGCCTATCCTGAGATTCCGTCGTTCAGGAACATGCCGAACGCCGTCGCATTCACTGGCCATTGCCACTGGACGCTCAACGACGAGCGCTCTATATGGCAGGGGGCGTACACTGCGATAGCCGTCCCGTCTATGTCCTACACCACCATTCCTAAGGGATATGAGAACGGCAGCGACAAGCGCACCGGCGTCTCGTCCCTGTCGATGCCGATCATCCCCGCGCGCAGGTATCTCAAGGAGGCGCAGGGTTACTTGGTCTCGGTCTTCGACGACCGCATGGAGGTGGAGCGGCGCGACTTCACAGAGGGCGTTGAGGCCGCGCCGGCGTGGATCGTCACGCCGCCGGCGGCGGACGCCAGCCGGTACGCTTTCGCAAACAGCGAGAAGCGTACGCCCGTGCCGCAGTTCCCCGCCGGAGCCAAGGTGAAGACCTACACGAGCAACTTCGAAACCCGCAACTTCACATGGACGATCATGACGATGGTCGAGTTCCCGTCCGCCAAGGCCAGCAAGGGCCGCGTGTTCGACTACGAGGTGCGCGCGGAGATGGAGGATGGCTCGGTCGCCGCGGTGAAGCGGTTCCTGGCGCCTGCGTTCTACCGGCTGGAGCGCGACGAGCCAGCCGTTCAGAGCTTTGCGTTCGATTCGAGGGATCTGCCGGAGCGCGGCAGATACCGCCTGTGCGTGTATCCGCGCAACTGCTTCGGTGCTTGCGGTCGGCCGATCCGATCTGCGGTGCTTGAAAGCAAGCCTGGCAAGGACAAGGCCAAGCGGTGACGCCGAAGACGGCTGACATCATCACCACCAACCAGAAAGGGGACCAGAAGATGAAAAGACTGATCATGAGAACCGCTCTCGCATTGGCTGCGGTTTGCGCATCCGCTCCGGCATTCGCCGCCGAAGAGGAGGAGGAGACCGACTCGTTCGGCCGCTGGTATGCAGGAGCGTCGGCCACGCTGGTGCTGCCTCAGGGCGGACATTCGATGAGGCGTCTCGGCGGCGCTACGGCGCGGGTGGGATGCTACCTCACCGAATCGCTTTCGCTTGAGGCGGATGCCGCCTGGCTGGAGAACTGCGCAGGACTTGGCGTGCAGGGGCTATGGCATTTCTACGGATACGAGCGCTTCGACCCGTTCGCGACGTTCGGCGTGCGCGGCTGGATCGACGGCGACGTAGGCCCTACCGCCGGTCTCGGCGCATTCTACCATCTCACCGACAGCTGGTCGCTCCGCGCCGATGCGCAGGCCACGCTTGGCCTCGATGGCGACTGCGAGATGGTCTATACTCTTGGCGCGGGCGTCCAGTATTCATTCTGACGCCTCTGCCTTGCAATGAAACTTAACGGGTGATTTCATGAAGATGACAGGATTGTTGAGCGCGTGCGCCTTGGTGGCGTTCGCGGCGTTCGGTGCAATTGCGGAAGAAAAGCCAATAAGGCTTGAGACGCAGAGGGCGGTGGCCGATATTTCGCTCCATGGCGGACGGGTGCTGTCGTTCAGGGTGAAGGGCGACGAGGTGCTCTGGCGTCCGCGCGAATGGCGGCTGGAGGGCGAAGGTTGGGCGCACGGCGGCATTCCGATCTGCTGGCCATGGTTTGGCCGGAGCGGAGACGATCCGAATGTCATGCATGGCTTCGCCCGCTGCCTCACGTTCTCCGTGCGCAGGAAGACGGTTGGAGCCGACCGCTGCGAGCTGGTCATCGGGCTTGCGTCCGACGCAGGCACGCGGAAGCGCTGGCCTTACGACTTTGACCTTGAGTACCGCATCGTCCTCACTGACAGACTGCGACTGGAGCTGAAGACAACGAACACAGGGAAGCGTCCGTTCAAGCTCACGGCAGGCTTCCACCCGTATTTCCTGATCGGGGACCGCGACAAGGCCGTGGTCACCGGCACTGACGGAATGAAGTTCTGCGATTCACGCGTCACGATGGAGTATGATAGCGTGTGGAAGGGCGACATGGCCCTTACAAGCGCGTTCGACCATGTGTTTGTGGAGCCGAACGAAACGGCGTTCCACGCAATCAACGATCCGGTGCGGCGGCGCAGGATAGAGCTCACATCGGCGGGCGCGGCGCGGCTGGTGGTGTGGAATCCGGGCAACGATGAGCTTGCCGCCGCCACACCGCAGCCGGGCTGCTTGGCCGCAGGGGACTGGCGGAACCTCGTATGCGTGGAGCCGGCGATACTGTGGAAGGAGGCTGCCCGCACCGTCGCCCCCGGCGGCACGCATCTGCTTGCGGCGGAAATCGCGCTTTCACGGAAAAGCGCTCCGTGATGTCGGCAACCCTGGCTTTTGCGTTTTGGCCGTGATGTGATATACTTCACGCATTTTTTGAACAGCGGCGGGAGGCCGCTTTCGACATAAACCGTAGAGAGAGATGAAAAAGCTGTTGATAGTGGAATCGCCTGCCAAGGCGAAAACAATAGGGAAGTATCTTGGCGATGAATTTACCGTCAAGTCTTCGGTGGGCCATATCCGCGACCTGCCGAAGACTGGTGGGCTGGCTATCAAGATTACGCAGGTGAAGGGTGCGAAGGACTCCTGGACGTTCAAGCCGTCCTATGAGATCAGCGCGGACAAGAAGAAGGTTGTGGCCGAGCTCCGTTCGGCGGCGAAGGCGGCTGACGAAATCTACCTTGCGCCTGACCCCGACCGCGAGGGAGAGGCGATAGCCTGGCACCTGAACGAGGTGCTGGCCAAGGAGACGAAGGGGAAGAAGGTCGCACGCGTAACCTACAACGAGATCACGAAATCCGCAGTCCAGAACGCCGTCGCGCATCCGGGCGAAATCAACATGGCGCGGGTGGACGCCCAGCAGGCGCGCAGGATCCTCGACCGTCTTGTCGGCTTTCAGGTGTCGCCGATGCTCTGGAGATACCTGTCGTACGGCCGGTTCCTTTCCGCAGGGCGCGTCCAGTCAGTCGCGCTCCGCCTGCTTGTGGAGCGCGAACGCGAGATACGCGCGTTTGTGCCGGAGCCGTACTGGATTCTCGGCGTAGAGGCGAAGAAGGGCGATCAGCCGTTCACCGCGCGGCTTGCGCGGCTCGACGGCAAAAAGCCCGATGTCCGCGACGAACAGACCGCTTCGGCGGTGGTGGGCGACCTCGCCGGAGCCTCGCTGCTCGTGACCGGCGTGAAGGACCAGCCCAAGAGCCGTCACCCGTATCCGCCGTTCACGACCTCAACGCTTCAGCAGGCGGCCAGCTCCGTATGCGGGTTTTCGCCTCACCGTACGATGGGGCTGGCGCAGAAGCTCTACGAACAGGGCCTGATCACCTACATGCGAACGGATTCCGTGAACATCGCGCAGAGCGCCCGAGAGGCGGCGGCGGCGTTTGTGGAGGCGGAGTACGGCAGGGATTTCCTGCCGGAGAAGCCCAATTTCTACCGTTCCAAGTCCGGGGCGCAGGAGGCGCACGAGGCGATACGCCCGACCGATGTGCTAAAGCGGCCCGGATCGATAGGCGGGCTGGACGCCGCCGCCGACAAGCTTTACGACCTGATCTGGCGGCGGTTCGTCGCATCGCAGATGGCGGATGCCCGATTCTCGCTGCGGACGATATCCATCGAGCCGGAGAAGCCCGGCATGGCCCATAGCTACGTGTTCACGGCTTCCACCACGGCTGTAGTGTTCGAGGGCTTCCTGAAGGCGATGCCGTCGGCCGCACTGAAGAAGCGCCAGGATGCGGATGAGGACTCCGACGAGGTGGGGGCGCTGCCGCCGCTTGCCGAAGGCGACCGCCCCGACGTGCTGCGGTGGCTCTCGGACCGCAAGGAGACCAAGCCGCCGGCCCGCTTCTCCGAGGCGGCGCTGGTCAAGGCGCTGGAGGAGAACGGCGTGGGGCGGCCAAGCACATACGCCCAGACGATCGAGGTGCTCGTCAACAGGCAGTACGCAACGCGCGAATCACGGCAGCTTGTGCCGACAAAGCGCGGCGAGGACGTGAAC
>CAMPAA010000226.1 GCA_946631345.1 uncultured Verrucomicrobiota bacterium | reverse complement strand
GTTCCTTGCCGCCGGACGCTCGGTCGCATTGCGGAGCGCAGCAGCAGCCGGCGAGAGCAGCCGCAAATATGACGGATGTGATGAGTTTGACTGTTTTGTAGAGTAGAGACCCACGCCTCGGCGTTGCCGCCGGTGCGACTTCCCCCTCGTCAAACCGTCCTGTGTCGCCATAGCATTGCGAAGGCGCAACGTGCGGATTTCCCGCATACGGCTTTCCTTGCATGACTTTCTCTTTCATGGTTATTTGCCTTTCACTTTGCGCGAGACCTTATGTGCCGTAAAAATACGCCGCATAGGATATCACATTTTTCTGTCAAGTCCCGATTCCGCGAGTCTTCATGCCGCACCCGGCACAGGTCGCCGCCACGCAGACGGCGGCAGCGGAGAGAAGGATATTCGTTTTCATGCCGCGTATTACACCATATTAGCGGGCAGTTATCATCTGCCGCATGTCTGCTCGCCGTTCATGGCATCCACGAGCGGGACGATCTCGCGCCACAACCTGAGCGGATCGTTCGAGCGTATGCGCCTTGCCCCGCCCTCAAACGCGGCGACGGCCTTGCCGGCATCGTCAACGACCGGCGAATCGCCGCCGCCGACCACGCCTTCTATCATGTTGCGCGATACAAGCTTGCCAGACGGCAGGATAAGCGCGGTCACCTGCTCGTTCTCCGGTTTCGGCGCACTCCCCGGGCGCGCCGGCACGCGCGCCACAAGCACGGCAGTGTTCGTGGGGTCGCCGGAATAGTAGGCGAGATAATGGCTGTCGCCCATCGCCACCGAGGTGACGTTGCCGGAATCGTACGGGCGCTTTTTGCCGCCCCGCGCCACCCTCACCGGACTCGGCCATTCCTCCGGCCTGTCAAATATGTCCGACACCTTCGCGGTGCGTCGCCACAATATGCCCGGCCCGCGCTGGTAGTAGTAATGCGACACCACCCCCGTCTCGCCGTCATAGATGAGCGACGGCGTCGATTCCCTCACGTCGCGGATGTTCGTGCGCGACTTCCTCCACGTAACGCCGCCATCGAGCGACGTGAGCTGGAACTGCCTCTTGACGTCGCCTTCGGAACGGCCGATGGCGAGCAGCCTTCCGCCGCCCAGCGGCACCGCGCATATCTCCGTGGGCCAATCCTGCTTCGCGAGGCCGCTCTCCATGGTGCGCTGCTCCCACGTCTTCCCGTCGTCGCGGCTCACGAGCGTGCCCCATGAGTTGCACGGCTCTCCGTTCCTGTAGTTGCCCGAGAACCAAAGCGCCATCAGCCCGACGTCTGGCACAGTGAATATCCCCGTGACCTGTATCGGCTCCGGGGAAAGCTCCGGCGCAGCTATCTTCGTGAAAGCGACGCCATCCACGGTACGGTAGAGTTCATGCCGTATGTGTCCACGCCCACGGCAGTTCATCCAGAAGAGCGCCGCGCCCGTCGAGTCGCGCCCGGACCCTTCCGCACCCTCGCAGATAACCGGGTCGTTCGCGATGCAGACCTCGCGCGACCATGTGCGCCCGCGGTCCGTGGACGTTCGGGCATACGCGCCGCGCGAACCCTCGACCGAATGTCCCTTTCCGCGCCCGTAGGCGCACACGAGTCTGCCTTCCACGACCTGTATCATCGGCCATGAGTTGTAGCCGTCAACATCCTGCACCACCGACAGTACTGTTCCCTGACATGCACATGCGGTCCACGCCGCCGCAACCGACACTCCGAACGCCACCAGACGCATGTAGAGTAGAGCGGAACGCCCCGAACGCGCCAGAGCGCCCGCCCCCTCATCAAACCGTACGTGCGGATTTCCCGCATACGGCTTTCCTTGCATGACTTTCTCTTTCATGGTTATTTGCCTTTCACTTTGCGCGAGACCTTATGTGCCGTAAAGATACGCCGCATAGGATATCACATTTTTTCTGTCAAGTCCCGATTCCGCGAGTCATCATGCCGCACCCGGCACAGGTCGCCGCTCGCCTGCCTCGGCCCTGTCGGCGTCCGCGCATTTCCTCGCGGAGCCTCCTTCCATCCGGACCCGACATCCCGGTGATTCCACGGGGACGCACCAACGCCCCCGCATCGGCTTTCGCCGCGAGTTTCTTTCGAGGACGAGCGCGGTGCATCGCACCAGCCACAACCCTTTTCTTGGGTACATGGTATTTCTCCTTTTCGCGTTATGAGCCGTGTCGGCCAATCGCGTTCCGCCGTCTCCGTCCGAAACGTCATGCAAGCAGGAGTCCTTCGCTCTGCGGTCGTTACCCGCTTCACCGCTACTACGGCTCCATCCGACCCCTGCCCCCCTGCTTGCGCAGGGACAGGTCTCCCAAGTTCCCATGCAGAACTTTCGGAACGCGCCATGTCCCTATGCCCCGTCCCGCCGGGCGCACCGCAAAACGAATCCGACGCGTCCGTGTTGGCTTCCGCTATCATGATCCACTTGGCCACGGGAGACCTTTCGGTTGGAAGTATCGAGGCGTACATACGGGACTTCACTTTCGTTTGGCTCATTCCTTTGTAGGGCTGGGCTTCTGCGCGTCGGTCGCCCTCCGCGCAGCCAGCCTTCCTATCGGCATGTCGTTTCCTTTGCCGTACAGATTCCTTTCACTCTGTTAGCTCTGCCGAGCTTCGCTTGGCGCACCACTTTCTGCATCTCCTTTTACCGCTACCTGATCGAAATCACCGCGCCAACAGGGTTAAGCCAGCACTGATAGCAGCCGATGTCCGCCTTCCCGTCGCGCAGACGCGGATTGCCGGCGAGATCCGTGCCGTCCGCCATCCAGTCGAGGACGAGCCCTTTCTCGCGAAGAGGCGAAGAGAGCTTCAGCGCATAGTACGGCTCGGAGCCCCTGTCGCCGCAGAACTTGGCCTGCGCGACGGAGTCCAGCCGCCAGTTCTCGCCGTCCTCGAAGCCGGGGAGGAAAGTGCGGCTCCATGCCGTCGTGGAATATACGCAATTCGAGAGCACCACCGCGCCGTCGTCCATCATCTTTATGTCCGCCCCGGTGTTGCCGATTATCGCGCAGTTGGCGAACACCGCCGCATAGCCCGCACTGGAGAATCCGCGCGCGAAAATATAGTAGTAGTTGCCGGCTATCGTGCAGTTCTCCATGCGGTTGGTGCCCGCCGCGCCGGGATGGAACATCGCGGAGTTGACGAAAAGCCCGGGCACAGACCTCCAGTAGCAGTTCGTGACGAGGCAGTTGCGCATCACCGAGCAGCCGATCATGTAGATGTTGCTCGTGGTGTGACCTTCAGGGTGCCCAACCGCCCCTATCGCCCGCGCAAGAGGCTCGTTCTTGCAGTTCGCTATGCGGCAACTGTCGAACACCTGGGCGTGCATGCTCGTATCGAAGATGTCGCAGTTGTAGACGATGGACGAATTGTATGTGGCCGAGCACGAATTGTCGCGGAACACGCAGTTCGTGGCGCTGCCTCCATACAGCCCGCCGCCGGATCCGCCGTAGTTCGCGTTGTCATAGCCGGGGGCCACATTATGCTCCACAACGCAGTCCACAAGCGCGGAGGACTGCGCGCCGCCGCCGCTGGAGATCGCAGAGTTGTAGGCGATGTAGCAGTTCGTGACAAAAGCGCATTCCTGAAGCCCTGCGCCATGTCCGCACTTGTTGCTTATTATATTGCAGTTCTCCACCCAGCTGGCCTGATAAATGCCGCCGCCATAGGAATCGGTGGCGTTCATCACGCTGTTGGACACCACGGTGCAATTCACGACAGTTCCGCCGCGAATCGCCCCGCCGAGGCGATAGCACCTGTTGCCGTAGAAGTAGCAGTTGGTCAGCGCGGCACCGCGCGCCGCGCCGCCGCCGGGATTGGAGTGGTTGTTCCCGCGGGCGTAGTTGTTGATGAACCGGCAATTCTCAGCGAACCCGCCCTCTATTCCGCACCGTGTCGTCTCGTTGTCGGCAACCAGGCAGTCGTACAGCTGGCAGTAGTAGGTGAGCGGCTGGTCGTATCCGGTGGACGAAGATATGTTGTTGGTGATGACGCAACCCTTAAGAGCCGTCTGGCTGGCGACAAGCGTGCTTCCGGCACCGTTGTTGTCGCGGAACACCGAGTCGTACACAACGCCCCCGAACCCAGAGCTTCCCCAGATTCCCACCGCTCCACCCAGCCGTTTGGCGCTGCAGGCGGAGAAGATGCAGTTCGAGGCGAAATCGGTGGCTTCCGTAAACATCACCGCGCCACCATTGTTCTGATTGTAGCCACCACCTGTTGCATATCCGCCAGACAGGTGAAGATCCCGCACGGATGATCGCTGACCGGCAATCCTGAGAATCCTGTACACTGCCTCCGTCGTCTTGATCACGACGTCTTCTGGATTGCCGGTGGCACCCTTCAGAGTCACGTCGTTCTTTCCGATGATCAGCATTGACGGTCCGTAGTAGGTGCTGGGATCCATGGACGCCGCCTCCCAATCTCCCTGAGGCGGCGTAAGGTCGTAGGTTCCCTTGGCAAGGATGATCGTGTCGCCCGCCTTGCACGTCTTGAGCGCATTTGTGAGCGCATCCACATCGCCTATCCACTGCCCGGACGCTTCATCGTATTTAGATGGAATCAAAACACTATCATCATCTGCTATCGCCTGCGTAGCGGCAACAACAGCCAAGGATAAACCAATCAAGCACATCCTTGTATTGTAGAGTAGAGACCCACACCTCGGCGTTGCCGCGCACACGCTTGCGCGCCCTTCGGGTTGCCTTCGGCAATGTACCCTCCGAAGCGAAGCTTCTGCGGTGCATGATGCGACTTCCCCCTCATCAAACCGTCCTGTGTCGCCATAGCATTGCGAAGGCGCAACGTGCGGGTTTCCCGCATACGGCTTTCCATCGAGTGCTTTTCCTGTTGTCACGGTCTTGCTCCTTTCTGTTGTTTTTGCGTCAAATGGTCTTCGGTTCAGGTGAACGAAAAAGTACACTTTTCCGTTCACCATGCCGTTCCGGCGTTTTGAGCG
>CAMPAA010000225.1 GCA_946631345.1 uncultured Verrucomicrobiota bacterium | reverse complement strand
TCCAAAGGTCGGGGACTTTTGATGTCCAGGCGGGGGCGAGACAAGGAGCACGCGGTCAAGATTTCGCTTGCATCGAAAGGGGCGATTTGGTATTTTACACGGCGTTTTGCTGGAAAAGGCTGTGCGACGATGTGCATGCTGGACGAGATTCGCGCGAAGCGGGATGAGATATACGCCATCGCGAGAAGGCACAAGGCCGAGAAGCTTTGGGTCTTCGGTTCCTGTGCCCGCAAGGAGGTGTCGGCATGAGGATTTACCTCGACAACTGCTGCTACAACCGGCCGTTCGATGATCAGGCGTAGTTGTGCGTTTGCCTTGAGACGGTTGCCAAACTTGCCGTGCAACTCATGATGGCGGAGGAAAACCAATGATTGCAGAACAGACAAGTGACGAGGTGCTTGGCGCGCGTTGCCTTGACATCCTTTCGCGCGAAGTTGGCCCCGTTGATACGGAACGTTTTATTGCATACATAAACCGTGAACGCTTCGATTATACGGAGTGGCAGCAAACTCTGTTTGCCGGGCAGAGCATTGAGGAAATCGCGGCGGCGGCACGCAAGACGGGAACGCAATTCCGCAAAGAACATTTGCAAACCTGATTTCGAACCTAAACGGTTTGCGGGCGGGGCTTCGTTTATGATATAATTCCTGGCGAATTGCAAATGAGGAGGAGATGATGAGGAAGCATCTGGCTATCGATATCGGAGCGTCGTCCGGGCGGCACATCCTTGGATGGGTGGAGGACGGCAAGATCCAGCTCAAGGAGATATACCGCTTTGAGAACTCCCAGATCGTCCGCAACGGGCACGATTGCTGGGATATCCAGGCACTTGCGCGGCATGTGCTCACGGGATGCAAGGCGGCGGCGGACGCGGGAGATGCGCCTGAGACAGTCGGCATCGACACGTGGGGCGTGGATTTCGTGCTCGTGGACGAGCGTGGACTGCCGGTGGGCGACGCGGTCGCCTACCGCGACAAGCGCACCGATGGCATGCCGGAGTACGTCGATTCCGTGATTCCGTTCGGCGAGCTGTATGCGCACTGCGGAATCCAGAAGGCGATATTCAACACGATCTACCAGCTGGCGGCGCTCAGGAAGGAGCATCCCGAACAGCTTGAGAAGGCCGACAGGATGCTGCTCATCCCGGACTATCTCAACTTCGTGCTGACCGGCAAGATGTCAAACGAATACACCGACGCCTCCACCACTTCGCTTGTGAACGCGAAGACATGCGACTGGGACCGCGAGGTGATCGCGCGGCTTGGCCTGCCAGACCGCATATTCAAGCCTCTCACAATGCCCGGCACCGTGCTCGGCGGCTTCACCAGCGCCGTGAAGAGCGTGGTCGGATACGACGCGAAGGTCGTAGTTCCGGCGTGCCACGACACCGGCTCGGCGTATCTTGCCGTTCCTGCGCGCGACGACAGGGCCATCTACCTTTCGAGCGGTACGTGGAGCATCATCGGTGTGGAGAACGAGGTGGCGATCACCACGCCGGAGTCATGCGCCGCGAACTTCTCCAACGAGGGCGGCGCATGGCGGCGCTTCCGCTTCCTCAAGAACATCATGGGCCTTTGGATGGTGCAGTCCATCCGCCGCGAGCTGAACGGTGTTGCATATGTCGAGGGCAAGGGCGGTGAAGCCACGGTGACGGCGCTTGCGCGAATCTCGGACTGGGAGAAGGGCCGGAAGTATTCGTTCGCCGACCTCGAAAAGGCCGCGCGCGCGGCGGGCGGATTTCCGTCCGTGGTCGATGCGGCTGACCGGCGGTTCTTCGCGCCGGATTCCATGACGGCGGCGGTATGCGGCGCTTGCGCGGAGAGCGGGCAGAAGGTTCCGCAGACTGTGGGCGAGCTGGTGCAGTGCGTCTATTCCTCGCTTGCGCAGAGCTATGCGCGGGAGGCGAAGCTGCTGGCGTCCCTCACCGGCAAGGCGTATACGACGCTCAACATCGTTGGCGGCGGCTCGCAGGATACGTACCTCAACGAGCTCACCGCCAAGGCCACAGGCCTTGAGGTTGTGGCCGGACCCACCGAGGGAACTGCCATCGGCAACCTGATCGTGCAGATGATCGCCTCCGGCGAGTTCGGCGACCTGGCCGAGGCCCGCAAGGCCATAGTGCGCTGACCGTCTGCGGAGACGGCTGACCGCGGACAGGACGATGAACAGAATACTTTTCGAGAAGGGCGAGATCGTCGGTGGGCGCGCGGAGTTCTCCGATGGGCGCGCAGAACATGTGCTTAACGTCCTGCATGGCGAAGTTGGGCAGGTGCTGAAGACCGGTGAGCTGGATGGTCCCACCGGCACTTCCGTAATAACGGACATACGCGGTCTCCATGAACGCCCTGAAGGCTCCGCTCAGCGTGGAAGCGGACTTCTGGCCGGCACTGTCGCAGTGGAGTGTTCGCACACCGAGCGTGCAGCGGAACCTTGGTTCGACCTTGTGCTTGCGCCGCCCCGTCCGCGCGCGCTGAAGCGGCTTCTGCCGCAGCTGGCGGCGCTTGGCGCAGGAAAGATAGTACTCGTCGGCGCGGAGAAGGTGGAGAGATCCTTCTGGGGGGCGCAGCTTCTTAAGGAGGAGGTGTACCGTCCGCTGCTCGTGGAGGGGCTGATGCAATGCGGCACAACGCGCGTGCCGGTCATCCGCTGCGAACGCAACTTCAGGCGCTATGCCGAGTGTGGGCTGGATGCAGAGTTCGCCGGGTGCTGCCGCGTGGTGGCGCATCCTTCCGCGAATGGTGGCGGGCTTGGGTTAGTGTCTGGCGAAAGGCCTGTGCTGGCCATAGGGCCGGAGGGGGGCTGGACGGACGCCGAACTTGCGTTGTTGGAGGACAGGGGGTTCCGCCGACATTCGCTCGGTTCCCGCATCCTGCGCACGGATACGGCGACCATAGCGGCGGTCGCGCAGCTGATGGCGGCAGTCGGTCCGGAGATATGCAGATGAGCGGGGAGGGCTTCGTATGGCGGGTGCGGCACCATGCCGTGACCGGTTCCACGAATCGCGATGCGCTTGATGGCGCGCCAGGCGACGTGTTCACGGCGGACATGCAGACGGATGGACGTGGGCGTCTCGACCACAGGTGGCTTTCGCCACCAGGCGAGAACCTGATGATGTCCGCAGTGGTCGGGGTGGCAGGGCAGTCTGCGGACGAGGTGGCTACGCTGCCGCTCGTCGTGGGGCTGGCGGTCGCCGAGGCGGTCGATGGCGTGCTGGCGGCGAACGGAGCATCCTCTGGATGCGCTGTACAGGTGAAATGGCCTAACGACGTGCTTGTCGAGGGGCGGAAGGCATGCGGCATCCTGTGCGAACGGAAGGACGACCGCGTGATCATAGGCATCGGGCTGAACGTGAACCAGACGGCGTTTGACCCATCCATAGCCGAGCGCGCGATATCCATGCGGCTGGCGCTTCCCCAGTCCGCGCAGGTGTGCCTTGATGTGGGGGCCGTGCGCGACAAGGTGCTTGCGAAGCTTGCCGATGCGATTGCACAATGGAGAAAGGACGGCTTCCGCGCGCTGTGGCCTCAGGTTTCCGCCCGCGACTTCCTGAAGGGGCGGATGGTCGTGGTTCGCCGCACCGATGACGATGCGGAGCCGGCGGCTGGGCTGTGTGGAGGTGTCAGGGCGGATGGCGCGCTTGATGTTGGAGGCCAGGCCGTTTTCGCAGGCGAGGCACATGTCGGAGCGGCGACAAGGAGCGGATGAATTACAAAGGGAATCGGGCAGGTTTCCCCGTCGCCTCTGCCCACTTACCTTTACAACCCACTCATCAAAAAATAGGTAAACTCCAGTACCAATGGTTGCCTCGCCTACGTCAACTTGTGGTATAATGCACGCCAATTATGGAACTTTGGTACACTGACGAGCATACGAGCGATGTGCGCTTCTCCATGAAGGCTTCCGTACAGGTCGCCTCCAAGAAGAGTGCCGTTCAGCAGATCGACATTCTTGACACGCCCGCATATGGGCGCGTGCTTGTGCTGGACGGAGGTTTGATGATCACCGAAAAGGACGAGTTCATCTATCACGAGATGATAACACACGTTCCGATGGCCGTGAACCCGAACGTCAAGAATGTCCTGGTCATTGGCGGCGGCGACGGCGGGACGGTGCGCGAGCTCACGAAGTACCGTACCATCGAATCAATCGATCTCGTGGAGGTGGACAAGGATGTGGTGCTGCTCGCCAAGAAGTTCCTGCCTTTCACGTCTTGCAAGCTCAAGGACAGGCGCGTAAGCGTGTGGTTCGAGGAGGGGCTGCGGTATGTGCGCGGGAAGAAGGCCGAGTACGACCTGATCATCGTAGATTCGTCAGACCCATACGGTCCGGCCGAAGGACTCTTCACTCGCGAGTTCTACGGCACCTGCTTCAAGGCTCTGCGCGATGACGGGATTCTCATCAACCAGCATGAGTCGCCGTTCTACGCCGCCCACCAGACGAGCGTGCGAAACGCACATGCCCACATCGCCGTGGAGTTCCCTGTGTCCACCGTGTACCAGTGCCATATCCCAAGCTATCCATCCGGGCACTGGCTCTTTGGCTTCGCATCAAAGAAGTACCATCCCATCGGGAATCTTGACGAAGCTCGCTGGAACAGGCTCGGCATCAAGACTCGCTACTACAACACCGAACTCCACCGCGGCGCGTTTGCGCTGCCGAACTACGTGCGCGAGCTGCTGCACAGCTGATAGGCGGCGAAAGCCTGAATCCGACATACAGGATACTTCATATGACCACAATTCTCCATCATCCGCTTGTTGATCACCGCATGTCGTACATGCGTGATGTTTCCACCAAGCCCAAACTCTTCCGCGAGCTGGTGTCGGAGGTGACGACGTTTCTTGCATACGAGGCTCTCCGCGACATCCGCACAAAGGAGGTGCCTGTCCAGACCCCCCTTGCCAAAACCGTTGGCCGCAAGGTGTCTGACGAGGTTGTGCTTGTGCCGATTCTGCGAGCCGGC
>CAMPAA010000224.1 GCA_946631345.1 uncultured Verrucomicrobiota bacterium | reverse complement strand
AAGCCTGCTCCAGACGGCTACCTGCTCGCTGCTGAACGCCTCAATGTGCCGCCCTCGCGCTGCATTGTGTTCGAGGATTCCACCGCAGGCGTACGCTCAGGCATCGCCGCCGGCATGAAAGTGGTGGGAATCGACCGCAACCATGTGGTGCGGCAGGATTTCACCGGCTGCATCCTCACGGTCTCCGACCTTGCGGAGCTGTCGCTCACACGCAGATGAACACGATTCCCGGATTGGGGAACCGCTTGTAGAAGACAGGTATCCTCGACGCCTCGGGAAACGCCATGTACTGCGAAGAGAAGATGTCGCCGGCGTACTCGCCGTCAAGAAACCCGCGTATGTGGTTTTGCCGCCGATAGCGTCTGCACGCTGCGAGCACGGCGTTCTTGATCATCGCCGTGCCGCCGGATGAGCCGTAGCCCGTGATCACCGCAAACACTCCGGCGCCTCCGCCGCGCGCAGAGGATATGATGCGGTTTAGCTGCGCAAGGGCATCATCGACGCGCGCGCCTTGCGGATGTAGGTCGTATTCTGGGAAGGATGGGCGTTTCATGTCTGCTCAATGTATCGATGCTGTCACCGGAATGTGATGTCAAGGCATATAGCGGTAGCCTGCCGCGTGGACCGTCTCTATGCGGGCGGCATCCTTGCCAAGCTTCTTGCGCAGGTGCAGGATCACCTGATCGACCACGCGCGTGTTGCCGATGGCGCGGGAACCCCACAGCTCCACAAGAAGCGTTTCGCGAAGCACCACCTCACCCGCATGCTCCGTGAGACGACGCAGACACTGGAACTCGCGCATCGACAGGCCCTCCTCGCGCCCCTTCGCGCCCACCAGCATCAGACGACGGGCATCCACGCGATGGCCGCCCACCATGAAGTCGTCTCCGAGCGGGTTTTCGGCGGCGGGTGCGGACGAGGCGGCTTTGGCGCGCCGCAGGACGGCCCGTATCCGCGATGCGAGCACTTCGCTGTCGAACGGCTTCGGCAGATAATCGTCCGAGCCGAGGTCCAGCCCAAGCGATATGTCGGCCGGCGAACCCTTCGCCGACAGGAAGATCACCGGCAGCTCCGGGTCGTTCCGCCGTATCTGCTTAAGCACCTGGTAGCCGTTCCTGTTCGGCATCATGATGTCCAGCAGGAGCAGATCCGGCCGATGGCGGCGATATTCGGCAAGGGCCTGCTCGCCATCTTCGGCGAGCCGCACGGTGTAGCCTTCCTCCTCCAGCAGTATCGCCAGCGCGCTGCGGATAGAGCGTGTGTCATCCGCCACCAGAATGTCAGCCATCCTCCACCTCCCCTCCCTTGGCGGGTGCCGCCCCGGGCAGCTTTACAGTAAAGACACTTCCACCGCCGTCCCGCGCGGCCACCGCAACCTCTCCGTCCATCCCCTTCACGAGGCCCGCCACTATGTGCAGACCAAGCCCAAGCCCCTGCCTCGACGCGGCGGCTCCGGGCGATGCCTGGTAGAAGCGCTCGAACATCCGGCGGCGCAACGCTTCCGGGATGCCAGGGCCACGGTCTGCCACAGCGATCTGCACGCGGCCGGCATCATCCATGCCGTAGGTGACCTCCACCGTATCACCGCCTGCGTACCTGCAGGCGTTATCGACAAGGTTGATCACCACCTGCTCCGTCCTGTCCCTGTCGGCCAGCGCCATCGCCGTATCGTCGCCGTCCACGCTGATTGTGCAGTCCAGGTATCGCATGCGAACCAGGGCGACGGCGGCGATCACCGCCTCGCCGAGCGCGAACCTCCTGCACGCATAGCGAATCTTTCCGTTGCGCAGTCGCACGGCTGTGAGCAGGCAGTCGATCATCCGCGCCATGCGGGCGGATTCGCGGCTTATCGTCTCAAGCGCCTCGCGGCGGTGCTCATCGCTCTTTATGCCTCCCGCAGCGAGGGCGGATGAAAGCGGCACTATGCTGCCGAGCGGGGTGTTCAGCTCGTGCGACACCATGTCGAGGAAGGAGTTCTTCGTCTCAAGCTCTTCGCGTGCGCGCTTCGCCGCCCTCGCAAGGAGCCATCCTCCGGCGAATAGGGTGAGGAAGAGCAGCACCACCATCACCGCACCCACGGCTATGAGATACATCCTGCTGCGGTCGGTGTAGCGGAACGGCTCCATGCGGAATCCAATCACCCTGCCGTCATCCAGCTTCGCCCATCCGATCGCGGTGGCGTTAGTGGCGCCATAGCATCCGTACCGCACGCGCGGCGAGGCGTTTGTGCCCCATGGCACTTTCCCCGCCGCCCACACGTAGTCCGCCCGGCCATCCTTGGCGAACGCCCTAACGCGGGCGGGCATTCTGTTCTTTATCATCCTCTCGTACCGTTCAAGCTGTTCGCCATAGCCCGGACTGCGCATCTCCACCGTAAGTCCGCTCACTCCGAACACCAAGGCAAGCAGACCAGCCGCAGTGATCAGCAGCGCAGGAACGCCGACGAACAGGAAGAAGATGCGAAGGTCCCGGTCCATGGCAGGTCAATTTGCCCTCACGCCAACCGTACCGTTCGAGAACCCTGTGCGCACCAGCGCATACAGGCGCGTTCCGTCCGGCTCGATGATGATCGCGGCCGCATCGAGGAAGCGCACCCAGCTCTCGACTGTCCAGTCGCGCTTCACTCCGCGGGCGTGGAGGTAGGCGGCATTGTGGAGGTCGTGCGTGGTGAAGATGCCGAGGCGCGCGGTGAAGCGCGACAGCGCCCATTCCTCAAGCATGTCGCTCGCCTCGTTTATCTCGCGGAAGCCGCGCTGGCGGCCGTTCGCCATGTACTCAAACAGGTGCCTGAAGAACTGCCCGTCGCGAAAAAGCTCGAACACTGTCGGCTGATCCGCGAAGTAGAACGTGCTGTTGCCTATGAGCGGATCGGTGGGGATGGCGATACCGGAGAGCCCCATGCCCTCCGCTATGCCCTCTGCGGTCATGCGCGTGCGCCTTAGCGGACTCGACAGGAACTGCACGTCGCCCGCAAACTCCTTCATCCGCTCGCCGAACCGCAGACACGTGCGCCATCCTTCGTCCGTCAGCGGCAGCGTCTCTCCGAAGGTGGGATCCTCGCCATCTATCTTCGGGCGCTCCGCATGACGCACGAAAAGGAGCGCGCGGCACCCGCGCCTAAGCGCCGCCTCAACGTCGTCAAGCGACAGTTCGCCGAGCGGAGCGGCGCGGCATAGCGCATCCACGTCAGGGTCGCCATCCGTCAGCTCCGCAAGGAAGCGGCGGCGGAACGCCATGTGCCCGCGTTCGGCCGCAAGGCGGCGCGTCGTGCCGAAATGCAGCCCGGAGCGAATCCATCCCACCTGAATCAGCACGAAGTCGGCCAAGGCCTTGATGTGCTGGTAGTCTACCGGCCGCCCGTCGCGGATTGCGGCGAGCACCTGCGGATTCGGCTTCGCCGCCACGGGCAAACTCCAGAACGCAGTGCAGTCCTTTCGCCAGTCGGTGACCTTGAGCTGATGCTCCAGCACGCGGAAGATGTCCAGCTTGTCCGCATCGCGCGTGCAATGCGAGGCGGCGGCGGTGAGCGCATCCAGCCCCTCGGGCAGTTCCCGCCGGTTGTGGTAAAGCACGGCTTTGAGGACCGCTTCGGCATGTGGATAGCCGTCAAGCCAGCCCTTCTCCCGGACGATGTCATGCGAAAATACGGCGTGGTCAACACTATCAGAGTCTCGGAACGTATTGTAGCGGCGAAGCTGCTCGTATCGGCCGGTGTCATGCAGCAGGGCTGCCGCCTCGCACGCCTCAGCCGTCTCGGGATCCATCCCCTCGCCTGCGGCTATTGCCCTGGCGTTGGCAAGCACGCATGCCGTGTGGATGCGCTTGAGCTCCATCATCGGCGGCAGCGCGCCATCGACCTTGAACGTGTCCACATAGGCGTCATAACGCCGCAGCAGCTCCGCAAAGTCCATCTTCACCATCTCCTGCCGCCTATCTCGACCTTTGCCGCCTCGGCTGCGGCGCGGCGGGCGGCCATGAGCGCACGGCCCATGCGCGCAAGCTTCGTCTCAAGCGCCGCGTTCTCAGCGCGGGCGGAGGCCAGCTCAGTGCTTTCGGGCTTGACGGAATCGACTATCCTCTGCAGGCGCGCAATTTCCTCATCGCGCGTTGCGATCTGCGCCTCAAGCGCGCGCTTCTCCTCGACAAGTGCAGCCTTCTCGCTCTCAAGCGCGCTCTTTTCGCCCTGCAGGGCGGCATTGGCGGCGGAAAGGGCCTTGCTCTCCGCGATCCAGCGGTCCTTCTCTTCCTCAAGCACGATCTTCTCGGCCTTCAGCAAGTTAAGCGATTCCTCGAGCACAGCCTTCTCGCGCGCCATCTCCTCGACGACCTCTTTCTGCACATCCAGCTCGTCTACAAAATCCCCGCTCGCCACTGGGCGGTCGACCGACCGAGCCATGCTGGCGACCGGTTCGGGCCTCCGCCGCTTGATTCCCAGCATTTCCGCAAACATTGTCTGATCTTCATTCATGCCGCAATTATACCATAAACAGGCGTTCACGCCTCCGTGCCGACGATGAGGAAAACCTTGTCGCCCACGCGGCAGCGCGGCGCGGGGAACGTCACCCAGGTGCCCTTTTCTGCGACCGGCGGCGTTTCGTCGTCGCGCCGCAGCGATGCCACCCTGAACTCCCTTACGCCGGTCGTCGGGCCATGCACCTGCACAAGGTCGCCGACCCTCAAGGCGGCGTCCTGAATCTTCACCTGCGCAATCCCCGCCTTGAGGAAATAGTCTATCACAACTCCGGCGTGCTTCTTCACCTCGCGCGCCGATGAGTTCGGCTTGTCGGTGAACTGGTCCGCGCCTGGCCTGCCGAAATACAGCCCGCGAGAATAGTCGCGGTGGAAGAATCGGCGGGTCTGCTCGACAAGCCGCTCCGCCTGCTCACGGGTGTAGGTTCCGGCAAGCACGGCGTCAACCGCCTCGCGGTACTCGCCCACGACTGTCATCACGTTCTCCGCGTTGCGGGCGCGGCCTTCGATCTTGAACGACGCTATC
>CAMPAA010000223.1 GCA_946631345.1 uncultured Verrucomicrobiota bacterium | reverse complement strand
CGGCGGCCTGGAAGTACAGCCAGTTGATGTTCACGAAAACCGGGAAGAGGTGGCGCGGCGTCGCCAGCGTATCCTTGCGGCGCGTGAACGTGTACGGGCTCGACAGAATCCTTATCACGCCGCCGGTGACGTCCGTGGACGCGCCCGGCATCACCTTCGCCTCGGACCAGCCCCGGAAGATCATTCGCGGCGCGGTGTTCTCGTGGGCGGAGTTCTCTTCCTGCGAGTCGTCGTAAGTCACATTGAGGTCGGAAATCTCCGCGGTGGCGCGCATGTTCGTTACGCTCCCCGCGACCTCCTCGCTCATGATGCTGCGGCGGACGGCTGTTATCGGCCAGTCGCCACCGATGGGCTGCTCGTGGAAGATCACGTAGCCCACGTGGTCGAACTGCGAACGCAGGACGTACTCGCCCTCGCCCGTCTCGCCGTCCCTGAACACGACCGGATCGTCGAAGTCGAACGGCGTGGTGGCGTAGCCCGCGGAGTCGTACTCGATGCCGTCCACGGTCTTGTTCGCGTTGTTCGTGGAGTAGAGGTACCAGCCCATGAACGTACGGCCCAGCGGCGAGGGAAGCGCCTCGGGGCGGACGAGATACTGGTTGTTGGTGACGATCTGGCGGAACGTGTAGTTGCCCTCCACCGTCTTGAAGTAGCGCGGCACGTAGGTGTTATACGTGTCGGACGTCGTGTCGAAGTCCAGGCTGTAGAAGTCGTAGAGGCGGCGGGCGGGCGTGCTGTCCGTATTGTGGTTTGCGCCCTCGGTTATGGCGTACACCGAGAAGCCCTCCGCCGAGAACCAGAACGCCGTCACCGCGCTCTTATCCTTATTATAGGTGAAGCCGTAGCGGGAGGAATCCAGCTCCTCCACCTCTCCGTCGTCCGAAAGGTGCACCACGCCAAGCGAAGAAGCCTCCGTGACCGCGACCGGCTCATCCAGCTCCACATCCACGCGCACCGGCTCGCCCGTTGCGGGCTGCCACTTCGTGCCGCCGTCGCTTATGGATACGTCGTACATCGCCAGCACCTTGGGCGGCGTTGCTTTGCCCCTGGCCTGACGCGGTAGGGCCGCTTTGATAAAGCGGCCGCCGACTGCCTTACCGCCATCGGTAGAGCCGCTTTGATGCGGCCTCATCCGCCTCTCCCATCCTTCCGCGATCCTGCGCTTCGCGCGCTCCTCGCGCGTACGTCTGAACGTCACCTCGGCGTTGCCGGGCAGATGCCGCCCGCCGGCGCGCACCGCCACCCTGCCGGACGCTCCGCGCCGGCTCAATCTCTCCACGCCATGCCGCCCGTCGGTACCATGCCGTCCTCCCGCGCCATGCCGCCCGTCGGCGGCAAACGCGCCCCATGCCGTTGCCACTGCCAGCAACAGCAATCCTAAGAATCTGGACATTCTCTTCATCTTCCCTTGACCTCTAATGCGGACAGATAATTGCTTACCCGTTGCCATCATCAGCCAATTAGCGCTTTTTTTTTTTGTCAAAAGTTCAACTACCTCGGTGTGCCTTGCAGCCCACCGCATTTCTCTCTCGTATTCTCTTCGTCTCCTTTCGGCAGTTGTCCTTTGTTTTCCTTGTTATTTCGACCGCGTGACCATCCCAAAAAGCCTCCTACGGCCAAAAAACGATGCGCATTATAGCATAACAACAATGTAAATGCAACAACGCCCGGTTCTCTGGAGTTTACCCGTTCCCGCTACGACAACGCGGCTTTCAGCGGGAATTCATAGTAGCAAACATAAAACGTGTGCGTTCCTTTTCGCACCTCTTCAGTGCCCACTGTGAACGCGCCTTGCTCCTTGAGGCTCTTTATGGCATCCGCAATGCGCTGGCGGCAAACGCCGATCTCGCGCATCATCAGCTTCCAGCTGGGGTAAACGCGCCGTGTGACGGGGTCCATCCGGCTCCGCAACGACTCCAGCACCTTGGCCTCCACAATTTCAGCGGGTATCTTGGCAACTCTCATGATGACAACACTCCTTTCTTATACATGCAGTATTATAGCATAAACCGCGCACTGGGCGGCATTTGAGCCTCATCCGGCCCACATCGCCCTTGCCATTGGTCTAAAATAGATTCCCCTATGGTCTAAAATGATTTTTCCCTTGGTCTAAAATAAATTCCCCTATGGTCTAAAATGATTCCTCCCTTGGTCTAAAAAGCGCTCTCCTATGGTCTAAAAAGCCCCTGCCCACGGCGTCCCTTGTTTTTCGACAGGACTAACAGGATTGTCAGGATTGTGTGCGATGTGTGCGAAGCTGCCGGAATCCAGAATCCTGTCAATCCTGTCAATCCTGTCAAAAAAGCGGCTTTCGGTTTTCCCCCGGCTTTGGTATACTTCGCCGCCACAAACATGAAACCTATATCAGACGAAGAAAAGTCATCGGCCGTCACGCTCTCGGACATGGAGATATTCATTTTCCCGGAGCTGATGTACTCTCTCGTGCTCGCAAATATCCTCTCCCCGCGCATCTGGGCCTGGCGGAACCTCGACTGGTTCGACGGCATCCGCGAAATGCGCCCCAAGAAGCGTCTGCAGCGTCTGCGGCAGCACATAATGGACAACTACACCTTCAACCTCGATCTCGAGACGTGGGGACTCACCACGCAACAGCGCGAGCTTGAGCGCTTCGCCCCGTTCCTCTCGCCGGACGAGATTGCGCGGTCCAACGCCCTGTTCGGCTATCAGGGCGACGTGTACTACTACGACATCGACATACGCCGCCATTTCGGCCTGGACAAGTACTCCGGCGACACAATCCCCTACTGGAAGACGGAGACGGTGGAGGCGATGGATGCGTTCCGCCGCAAGCCCGGCCATGCCGTCGGGGCGGGCGAATGCGTGTCCCTCGCCGGCCTTTACGCCGCCGCCGCGTTCGTCGTGTGCGGGCTGCCGCTCGACGGCATCTACCTCATGGCCACGCCGCTCCATTCCCAGAACTTCCTTGATGTAGACACCGGCATCCTCACCAACAACCGGCGGCTGGTCACCAGGGCGATGTGGGCCAACGGCACCGTGATATCGCAGCAGGCGCGCCGTGCGTTAGAGCATGAGCGCGTGACCATAGTCTCGCACGAAAGCGGATACATCCACCTGCTCTACCCGGAGGCCACGATCGACCCCGCCGCGTACGAGAGCTTCTCGCGGAAGCTGACCGCGTTCCTCGTGCCGCCCGCCGACGCCGCAGACCAGCGGGTCGTGACGCCACGCCTGCCAGACGCAGGGCGCGTGCGGTTCGACCGTTCGGATGCGCCGCTCGGCCTCACTCCGGAAATGGACCGTGCGGAGATCGCGCAGCGACTTGACGCACTGCGCAGCTCCAACCGCGCAGCCGCACTCGCCCCATACGCAGCAAGGGAACTTGGCGCCACGGAGCACGGGCCGTTCGTCCGCGCCGCCCTCGACCGCAACCCAGTGTCGAAGCACGCCACGATGGAGGAGATCGCAGCGCTCGGAACGGAGTCCATATACGACGGCCCGTCCCGCCTCGCCCAGCCGGACGAGGTGTGGAACTACGGAACCGGCGACGGACTCGAGAAATGCCTGCTCGCCGCCAACGCGCTGGGCGGTACGGAAATACGCGTGGAGAACGGCGTCGCCACGCTCCTGGACGGAGAGGCCGCGCGCTGCTCCTTCCCCACGGTCAAGTCTCCGCGCGACAGGGTGTGGCGGCTCGCGTAGCGCAGGCCGGGACAGCTACATAACGTGCCATAGGATGCAGAAGAAGTGGCACAGCGATCCGGCCAGCACGAAAAGGTGCCATACCGGATGGTGGTACGGCAGGTTCCTCCACAGGTAGAACACGCAGCCAACGGTGTAGAGCACCCCGCCAAGGACGAGCCACATCATGCCCATGGCATGAAGAGCCCGCGCAAGAGGCATGAACGCCACCACCGCCACCCATCCCATCGCAATGTAGGCCGCCGTCGAGATGTAACGCGCCCGACCAGTGTTCCATACCTTGACGAGCACGCCTGCGATGACGGCAGCCCACTCAACGCCGAAGATGCTCCAGCCGAGCGCGGCGTTGCCGTTGGCGCGCAGGGTCACGAGGCAGAACGGCGTGTAGGTGCCGGCGATGAGGAAGTATATCGCCATGTGATCGAGGATGTTCAGCACGTCCTTCGCAGGTTTGTAGGTCACGGCATGGTATGCGCCGGAAATCGCGTACAGAAGGATGACCGTCGCCCCGAATACGCAGCCGGAGGTGATCTTCCAGCCAAGATCCACGCCAGAATGGACCGCCTGCCACACCAGCAGTGCGATCATCGCCGCACCGAGATGCGAACCGACTATGTGAATCACGGAGTTGGCGATCTCCTCGCCAGCCGTGTAGGGTTTCTCCCAGACTGTAACCATCCGGTTACTTTGCGGGGGCCGCAGGAGCAGCCGGTGCCGCAGGAGCGGCGGGCACCGCAGGAGCCGCAGGAGCCTCCGCAGATATGCCTGCCCGCTTTTTTATCCAGAATCAATCGTCGAATCACCAAAGCAACCACCACCAGAAGGACGAGGACAACGACAATGGATCCGAGATTCGCTTGCAGCCAAGACAACATGGGGAACCGCTCCTTTCACGGGTTTCTAAAACAGGGTGTGCCGTTGCGACGGCGGGATTACTTGACCTTGACCTTCTTGGTCAGGGTTGTGGCCTCCTTGTAGGGACGCACCAGCATGTAAACGCCGAGGACCACCACCGCAATCGCCACGATCAGGCCAATGACGTTCACCGCAACGTCGGCGGCAAAGATCGCGCCGATCTGATAGATGGCCAGCGCCACGAGATAGGCAAAGACGCACTCATAGGCAATGGCAAACCAAGTCCACTTGCGGTTGTTCATCTCACGCTTGATGGCGCCCATTGCTGCAAAGCAGGGAGCGCACAGGAGGTTGAAGGTCAGGAAGCTGAAGCCAGCCAGACCCGTGAAGGCGCGCGACAGGCTTGCCCATGTGCCGCCCTCTCCGCCGCCGTAGAGAATGCCCATCGTACCGACGATGTTCTCCTTTGC
>CAMPAA010000222.1 GCA_946631345.1 uncultured Verrucomicrobiota bacterium | reverse complement strand
GTTCACCACGCCGTAAGCGGGGGTGGGAGCGGCGCGTGGGGACACGCGCCCTCCCGTTTTCCGTGTTGATGTCATCGCGCCTTTCAACCTTCAACCTTTAACCTGCCAACCTACCTTTGGGCGGGGCGAATTTAGGCCGAAAAAAAAAATAAAAATTTCTCTTGCATTCTGTGGGGCGATATGGGATACTATGGGGCGTTGTGGGAGAAGTAGGGAGATTCGACCACGGAACGAAAAAATGGCTGAAACGATTGAAAGAACGGTTCACAAAGGCCTCAACAGGGGCCTCGTAGATACGTTTCGCCATTCACTTGACGAAAGGAAGCGTCTCACGATTCCGAGCGAGTGGCGCGATGCGCTGGGCGATCCCGACTATGTGTACATTCTCCCTTCGGCTACCGAGAACTGTCTTGAGCTGATACCTGTCGAGCTGATGGAGCGCATGGTGGAGCAGTATCAGCAGGCTGATCTTTTCGACGACGAGGCGGATGCGGATCAGCGCGCGATAGCCTCCATCTCGCAGATGCTCAAGGTGGACAAGGCCGGCCGAATCCGCATCGGCGACGATTTCCTGGCGCACGTCGGAATCAAGAACGACGTCACAATGATAGGCGGCATGCGCAAGGCCACGCTGTGGGCGTCGGAGAACAGGCCGGAACCGAAGGGCGGCAAGCTCGACCTCACGGCGTACCGTGCGGTGGTCGAGAAGCGCAAGCTCCTTGCGAAGGCGAGGAGGGTGCAGTCATGAGGAGGCACTGCTGATGGACGTGCACGTTTCAGTGATGCTGCACGAAGCGGTTGACGCTCTGGCCGTGAAGCCGGGCGGCCTCTATGTGGATGGCACTCTGGGGCGCGCCGGCCATGCGAAGGAGATCATAGCCAGAGGCGGCAGGGTGCTCGGCATCGACCGCGACGACGCTGCGCTGCAGGCGGTGGCGAAGATGAATCTTGAAGGCCTGAAGGCCGTGAAGGGCAATCACGGCGACATGGCCGGAATAATGGCAAAGGAAGGATTGGGTGAAGCAGATGGGATTCTGTTGGATCTGGGCGTTTCGAGTCCTCAACTGGACCAGGGCGAAAGAGGGTTCAGCTTCAGGGCGGACGGGCCTCTGGACATGCGGATGGACCGCGCGGGCGGGTTGACCGCCGCCGACGTGATCCGCGACAGCAGCGAAGACGACTTGACGAACATTTTCCGCACGTACGGCGAAGAGCCGCACGCGCGGCGAATCGCGAAAGCGATTGCGGGCGCCCGTTCGGGCCATCCAATCACGACAACGCTGCAGCTCGCGGCGCTTGTCGAGAGGACGGTGGGACGAAGTGGGGCGCATCATCCGGCCACACGGGTCTTTCAAGCCCTGCGGATGGTGGTGAACGACGAGCTCGGCGAGCTCCAGCGCGCGCTTTCAGGTGGACTAGGCCGCCTGAAGACGGGTGGCAGGTTCGTGGTCATCACGTTCGAGAGCCTGACGGATCGGGTCGTGAAACGGTTCTTCTCCGCGCACGCGGGGAAGATGGTGTCGCTCCAGCAGGGCGGCGAGCGATGGGAGGGCGATCTCCCTCGCGTTCGCCTTGTGGAGCGGCGCGCGGCCGTCGCCTCCGATGAGGAGGCGGCGTCGAACCCAAGAAGCCGCAGCGCGAAGATGCGGGCGGCGGAGCGCATCGGCTGAAGAATTTACGCAACATCCAAACATCCACGTCAAACCACAGCAAGGAGTCATCAGATGAGAAGAAACAAGCGCATCAAGAAACGTTCACGCTTCGCGACGAGCTCGATGGGGGTGGCGTCGCTGATAGTGACGGCGTTCATCATGATGATGATATTCTTCGCGATGAACGCAAAGTGCTCGGCCATAACGCGCGAGATCGGCGCAAAGGAGAAGGAGCTGCAGCGGCTCGAATCGGAGCTTACGCGCGAGAAGACGCGCTGGGACGAGATGAAGGTTCCTGAGCGGCTGAGGATAGCGCTTACGCGGTTCGGCCTTGAAATGGACGTTCCGCGCGAGGACCAGCTCGTGCGCATGAGCAAGAGCGGCGTTCCCGTGCCTGGGCAGTTCGCGCTGAACCGCCTGCGCCAGTCCGCGCCCGCAAAGAGCGCCGTGGCGCGCACGTCGGCTCCGGTGCGCCGGATGTCATCGCCATCCGTTTCCCGGAGAGCGTCCCGGCATGGCGTTCGCAAGTGAGAGATTCAGGTTCTGGACGGTTGTCGCCCTGATGCTTGCGGGCGCAGTCGGCATCGGGTACCGCCTTGTGGCGGTGCACCTGAGGCTCGCCGACGTATCTGTGCACGATCCGCGCTACTGGTTCACGCGCGAGATACCCGGGCTGCGCGGCGGCATCTACTCGGAATCCGCCGGCAGGCAGCCGTTCGCCTGCTCGGTGCCGGTGTGGGAGTACCATGTGGATCCGAAGAGCGTGAACCTCAAGATGCATTCGAGGGAGTCGGTGGTGCAGACCGTGGCCGGAGCGCTGCACCTTCCGACGAACAAGGTGCGCGACATATTCTGGCGCGTGGACTCCCGCTACGTGTACCTCGACACCTCCTACGACGACGCGGCGCACAGGATAATGGCCGATCCGAAGCGGGTGTCGGGCGTGGTGACCGACGACCGCCAGGTGCGGCGCTATCCGCAGGGGCGGATGCTCGCGCACGTGCTCGGGTTCGTGTCGAAGGATCCCGACAACCCTGCAGGCGCCGGCGGCATAGAGATGCGCTACGAGCGGTTCCTGAAGGGCAAGGCCGGGCGGGTGAAGGGCATGCGCGACGCGCGCGGCCACGAGATACGCGAGCGCCGCATGGTGGACGTGGATCCCACGCCCGGCTCCGACGTGTACCTCACGATAGACCACTACGTGCAGGAGTGCGTGGAGGCGGCGCTGAACGAGGGGTTCGTGAACTGCAGGGCGAAGGCCGGCTGGGCGATCGTGCTCGACGCGCGCAAGGGGTCGGTGCTGGCGATGGCCACCTGCCCTACGTTCTCCCCCGCGGAGTACAACAAGGCCGGCGAGCTCGTGAAGAAGAACCGCTGCATATCCGAGAACCTCGAGCCGGGCAGCGTGATGAAGACGATAACCGCCTGCGCCGTGCTGAACGAGCACATGGTGTCGCCCGACACGATGATCTCGACGGCGCGCAACGACCCCGACTACTACCGGCTTCCCGGCGACGGGTCGCACAAGTGGGAGCCGTTCATGTCGGTGCGCGACGGGCTCGTGCATTCGTCCAACATCGTGTACGGGAAGCTCGGCTACCGGCTTGGGCCGAAGCGGCTCTGGAGCTACTTCAAGGCGTTCGGGTTCGGGAAGAAGACGGGCATCGACCTGCCCGGGGAGGAGACCGGCATCCTGCCCAACTGGAGCAAGTGGGACAAGGCGTCGTGGTCGCGCGCGCCGATCGGGCAGTACGTGGCGGTCACCCCGATACAGATGGCGGTGGCCTACGGCGCGGTGGCGAACGGCGGGCGGCTCATGAAGCCCTACATCGTTGACCGCGTGGTATCCCCCGACGGCGAAGTGATCTTCCGCAACGAGCCGGAGGTGGTCGGCCAGCCGATTTCGCCGGAGACCGCCAGACGCGTTCGCGAGATGATGCTCGGCGTAGCGATGAAGGGCGGCACCGCGCGCCGCGCGGCGGTGAAGGGCTACTCCGTGGCCGGCAAAACCGGCACGGCGCAGATGAAGGAAGGGCGCGGATACTCGTCGGTCAACTACAACGCCTCGTTCATCGGCATCGTTCCGGCCAGCGATCCGGCGTTCGTGGTGCTGGTTACGTACCAGCAGCCGGACCACTGTTCGTCATACAAGTACCACGAGGCGACGGGGCTGCCGCTCTACAACCATCAGGGCGGAGTGTGCGCGGCTCCCGTGTTCAGCCGCATAACGGCGGCGGTGGCGCGCTATCTCGGCGTGGAGCCGGACAAGCCGGAGGAGCTGGTCGAGCAATGAACGTGTGGGGCATCACCGGCACGAACGGAAAGACCACTACCACGTGGGTGACGGCGGAGTTCCTGCGCGCGGCCGGGCGCAGGTGCGGCTACGTGACAACGGTGGAGGTCGATACGGGGGCGCGGCGGTTCTCCACGGGATACACCACGCCGCCGCTCAAGACGCTCGCAGAGATATTCGGCGAGATGCGGGCGAACGGGATGGACGACTGCGTGATGGAGGTCTCGAGCCATGCGATTCACCAGCGTCGCTTCGGCGACACCAGGTTCGCGGGCGGCGCGTTCACCAACCTCACGGAAGACCATCTCGACTACCACAAGACGATGGAGGCGTACTTCGACGTGAAGCTCGACTTCGCGCGGATCATTGCGGCGCAGGGGGCGGCGGAACCTTCTGCGGGGCGCGGCGACCTGCCGCCGTACGCGGTATGCCTTGACGGCGGAAACGGCGAGCGCATGTACGAGGCGGCAGGCAATCTTCCGCTGAACGTGATACCGGTTACGGCGGCCCATCCGCGTTTCGACCTTTCCGGGCTGCGGCTTGCAGGCGACTACAACCGGTCGAACGTGCTGCTGGCGGCGGCGCTCGCAGAGGCCGCAGGCGCGCCGCGCCACGCAATACAGGCGACGATTCCCTCGCTCCGTCCCCGCTGGGGAAGGCTGGAGGAGGTGGAGACGCGCTCTGCGGCGCGCGTGTTCGTGGATTTCGCGCATACGGACGATGCGCTGCGCAACGTGCTGTCGACAGTGCGCAGATTCACGCCGGGGCGCGTATGGGCGGTGTTCGGGGCTGGAGGCGACCGCGACCCGATGAAGCGCCCGCTGATGGGCAGGGCCGCGGCGGAAACGGCCGATGCGCTCGTGGTGACGAGCGACAACCCGCGCAGCGAAGCCCCGGAGGAGATCATCAGGCAGATATGCGCAGGGATCCCGGCATCGGCCGACGTGACCGTGGAGCCGGATAGGCGCAAGGCGATCTTCTGCGCGCTGGAGCGCGCGGCGGCGGGCGACTCGGTGGTCGTCTGCGGCAAGGGGCACGAGACCACACAGGAGATAGGAGGCGTCAAACATCCGTTTGACGACAGAATCGTATGCAGGGAATTCGCATGAGATTCGCGGCGGCGCTGCTGCCG
>CAMPAA010000221.1 GCA_946631345.1 uncultured Verrucomicrobiota bacterium | reverse complement strand
TCCTGCGACTGCACCCATTCCTCGGCGGCGAAGATGCGCTGCGCGGCCTCTTCGTAGGAGACGCCGCCAAGCTCGACAAGGAGGCGTATGCCACGGTCGATGAGCTTCTTGTTGGAGATCGAGACCCAACTCATCCAGTTCCCCGCAACCCGCCCCATCGATGCCATGGTTCCCGTCGAAAGACAGTTGAATGCGAGCTTCACGGCGAGGTGCTTCCATATCTCAAGCGGCGAGTCGGCAATGGGCATCTTCACCCATATGCCGTCCGTGGGCTGCGGACCGATGTGGAACTCAATCTGCTCCGGCCATTCCGAGGCGAGTTTCTTCGCCGCCGCCATGTAGCCCGCTGGCTTGTCGCCGACGGTGAGCATCACCGCCGCCGCGCGCGCGTAGCCGTCGATGCGCTCAGGCGCAGGCTCGTTGCCGATCATGTAGGTGATGAGGTCGGAATACTTGATGAGCGGCGGCGAATCGATGAAGCGCTGCGGCATACCAAGCGAGCGGGCGTCCTCGGATGTGAACTCCAGACAACGCGGATGGCGGCGCATCATCTCGTTCCAGCATTCGACCGTGGGGTGCAGTGGATTCTTCACGAACGCCCATGACTGAGCGAGATTCCTGTCGTGTCTGGAGCGCAGCGGAGGCAGCATGAACGTGGGAGAGCGCTCGGTGTTGTCGGTGAAGAGGTCGAGCATGCACTTGTCTGCGAGATAGGTGATGCGCCCGTGCTTTTCGTACACGCCCTTCTCAAACTCAATGGCTTTTACGAGTCCAGCGCGTCCTCCTGGAGATTCCAGACCGGCAAGTAGCTTCTCAAACGCCACCGTGTAGTCTTTGGCCGTCTCTTTGGCGAAGCGCGGCATCAACCTGACTAACGCCGCCTCAAGCGCGCACGAACCAAGCAGCTGCTCGGAAGATGTCGCCTGCATTCGCGTGGAGCCAGCGAGCGACATGGAGCCGCAGTAGATGTCGAGAACAGTCACCTTCGGGTTGTCGATCGCCTCGCGGCAGCGGTCGAGATGTTTGCGAAGGAGGTCTGCCGGGTTGTTGAACACGAGGAAACACTTCGCACCATGTTCGGCGGCGTACTTGAGCGTGCCGAGGACGGACGACGTTTCGCCGCCCTCGGTGATGGCGACAAAGGTGTCGCCATCGCCAACATTGAGCGCGGCAGCCTGACGGCGGCCACCTTCGGCGAAGTCCTCGAAGAACTCCACAGAGCGTATAAGGGCGAAGTCGCCACCAGTCATGATGGAGGCGGAGCGATCGGCAAGCTTCATCTCTTCCGGCGTCAGCTCAGATGCGCGACGGTGGAAGAAGTCGCGCCACATCGATTCAAGCAGGATGGAAAGGCGTCCCGTTGCTCCGCAGCCAGAAAAGATGATTCGTCCCTTTGGAGCCTTGAGCGCATCAACCATGGACGATACAAGCCTCTCAAACTTCTCGCCCGCGAAAACGTGCCGCATCGTAATCGGGATCTGGCGGTCTCCGCGCTGGAGGCATTGCACGCCAGCAAGTGTGGATCGCCTGAAATCTTCCTCAAGCGTCGCAGTGATGGGGTTCGACTGCTCGGTTGGCAGGAAGCCGAGATGAAACTGCTTTTCGTTGTCGATGAAATCTCGCGCTTTGGCCTTCACCGCATCCGAGCACTCGAACGCCATAGTCGGCAGGGCAAGCGACAGCATGGCGACATATGCCGCCACGCCCTTCAGGACGCAATGCAACGAAACACAACCTTTATTCTTCCTCATTTGAAACACAATTCCTTTTTTGGTGCCGCATTGTAGCACTTCCCGTACCCGGCTACAATCTACCCTAAAGGACAGGGCGCGAAAACATCGGAATATTGTATAATTCGTGCCTGTGTCAGTCATACTTCCCATACTCGCGGCGGTCATCACCAATGTGGCAGACCTGAGAAAAGCCGTGTGGAGCAACCTCCATGCAGGAGATTCGTTTTCGACCACATGCATGGTTACGGCGGTGTCATCCGCCAACAAATCCTACTGCGTCAAGGACGCCACCGGCTACTGCTACATGCGAACGACCAACAATGCGCTGCCGAAGGCCGGAATGATCGTTCACATCAATGGGCACATAGGCATTGATCAATACAACTGGCAGCGGGCGTTCGCCGATTCCGCCGTAGAGCTCGGCAAAGGAACTCCACCCGCCCCAATCACCATAACCGCCGAACAGCTTAACGATGAATCCTTCGATGACCATACGGTACTCATGCGCGGCATCGTGACGGACATCATCCATGACGAAATCGATCCTAACTGGCGGTTCCTTGCCCTCAGGAGCGAGTTCGGCCCGTTCCTTGCCGCCATCAGCATGGATAAGAACCAGACTCTAAACCATCTGGTCGGTGCAACAATATCGGCCAAAGGCATCGCAAACGTTCTGCCGGACGGCGGCAAACGGAAGTTCAAGACAGCGCAGTTGACAATCTCCGCCCCCGAAGACATTTCAATCGAGATACCGGCCCCAAAAGACCCTTTTGAGACCCCGCCCATTCCACACACAAGCGGCGCGGAAAACTTCCGGTACAAATCAGCCGCCCTAATTTCACGCATGGGATGCCGCAGCGCAAAGGGCGTGGTCATTGCCATATTTGACCGCCAGAGGAAATTACTGATCAAAACAAAACACGGTCAGCTCATCGGAGCCGAATTGAATGACGGCACAACACCTCTGTATGGCGAATCCGTTACCATAGCGGGATTCCCTGAAACAGATCTTTTCATACTGAAACTCACACGGGCGGCATGCAAGCGCAACCATACAACGGCAACCATAATGCCAGAGCAGGCCACAAAGCTATCCGGCTCGATAGATATGGACGTAGTGCTGCGCGAGCTGCTCGGCCGCACAGTCCGCATAACAGGGAAGGTGTCGGGCCAGACCGATGAATCTGTTGGACGGCATGGGCTTTTCAGCCTGACATGTGGCAATCATCAAATCCCGGTCGATGTCAGCGCGCTCCATGAGGATGCCAGCCGGATCGCGCCGCCTGAAAGCCTGGTGGAGGTGACGGGCATATGTGTGTTCAACACTGGGAGCTGGAGCCCACTTGACATCCTTCCGCGAATCGACGGATTCACGATCGTACCGCGCACCAAGGCCGACATCATAGTGGTTGAGCCTCCGCCGTGGTGGACAGCCAGGCGACTCCTCGCCGTTATCGTTGTGCTTTTGGGCGCACTGATGGCGGTGCTGATCTGGAACCGCATACTGAACAAGCTAATCGAGCGGCGCGGGCGGCAGCTATTCAAGACAGAGGTCGCCAAAGCCGAATCCGACCTTCGGGTTGACGAACGCACACGCCTCGCCGTGGAGCTTCACGACTCAATCGCTCAAACGCTTACAGGCGTTTCCTTCCAGATCGACGCCGCAGAAAAAAACATGCATGTGAACGCGGAGGCCGCCGTCTCATTCCTCAATGTCGCGCGCAAAACACTTCTTTCCTGCCGTGAAGAGCTTCGCCGCTGCCTCTGGGACTTGCGGAGCCAGGCGCTTGAAGAGCCGGATTTTCAGGATGCCATCAGAAAGACAATCCAGCCGCACGTCGAGGGAGTGAAGGCCACCATACGTTTCAATGTGTCCCGCTCGCATCTCTCGGACACTACGGCACACAACATCCTAAACATAATACGCGAACTGTGCGCAAATGCGGTGCGTCACGGGAAAGCCCGCCATATACGCATCGATGGCGAAAACAAAGACGGCATATTGCGGTTCTCGGTGAAGGATGATGGCTCCGGGTTTGACATTTCAAACCATCCAGACGCCTCTCAGGGACATTTCGGCCTGCAAGGGATCAAGGAACGTCTCAGAAGAATGCATGGAACGCTGGATATCGACAGCGCAGCCGCGAAAGGCACACAAGTGACAGTGGAGATCGGAAAGTGAAAAAGACGCGCGTAATGATTGTTGACGACCATTCGGTAGTGCGCATGGGTCTGACAGCCATCATCAATCTCGAAAAGGATCTCACCGTATGCGGCGAAGCCGAGAATGGCGCAGAGGCAATCGCAATCGCCGGAAAGATCAAACCTGACGTCATTGTGATGGACCTGATGATTCCTGACATGGATGGTGCAGAAACGACTTCCGCCGTTCTCAAGGCCTCCCCAAAATCGCGCGTGCTGATCCTCACCACATTTGGCACTGCGGCCGACCTATCCCGCGCAATCGCCGCCGGTGCGACCGGCGCGGTGACGAAAAACATCTCAAACACAGAACTCGCTGCAGCGATTCGGGACACTTCAGCAGGCACAGGGCATTTCTCGCCGGAGATTCGCCAGACGCTCGACGAAACGACAAAGGAACCGGAGTTTACGCATCGTCAGATGGAGGTTTTAAGCTCCATCACGCGAGGGCTGTCAAACGATGACATAGCGGTTCAGCTTGGCGTATCTAAGACGCGAATCAAGCAGCATCTGAACGAGGTCTACGCAAAGCTTGGTGCCGCCAACCGCGCGGAGGCGGTGGCAATCGCACTCCGCAAAAGCCTCCTAAAGTTCTAGTAGGAAACCATCCTGTCCGCAAACACACCTCATGCCATTTTTACCGCGCCGTCAGTGGCGGAAGCTTCGCTGGCCCGTAAAGACCATCGCCACGCCAGCATCGTTGCAGCAGTCGATCACGTCCCAGTCGCGCAGAGCGCCTCCGGGCTGCACGATTGACGTAATTCCCTCGCGGATTCCAACCTCCGCACCGTCGCGGAACGGGAAGAACGCGTCGCTGACCATCGCGCATCCGGGCAGCCCGCCCTTTTCGGCGCGCGTCTGCTCCATGATCTCCGCCTGTCTCCTCGCGCCATCCTCCTCGCCGAATGCGAGCCGCAGGTCGTTGTACGGCTTCTGGTACTTCTCCCAGGATATCCAGTCGGCGTGCTTGGTGTACGCCTTGTCGCGCGCAATCTCGGCCACGCCCACGCGATCCTGTTCGCCGGTGCCGATGCCTACGGTCGCCCCGTCCTTCACGTAGAGCACCGAATTGGAGGTAACGCCCGCCTCGACAAGCCATCCGAACACGAGATCCTCGTACTCCTTCGCTGTCGGAAGGCGCTTGATCCTGTGCTCCTCGAACGTAACCGCGCCGGT
>CAMPAA010000220.1 GCA_946631345.1 uncultured Verrucomicrobiota bacterium | reverse complement strand
TCATGCCGCTTCCCCAATTGGAAATTGAAATTGATGACTGGCAACATTCTCACATTGGCAACATTTCCACGTCGCCACGCCGGGATAGGCGTCGATCACAATCAGTTCCTTCTTCGTCCGCCGGATGAACTTGATCAACATCGACTTCGCGTCCCAGAACTGGTTCTGGTAGAAGATGCTCTGCAACGGCGGCTCTTTCGTCTGCACGAAGAAATCGACCTTCTGCTCAAGAGTGGCGATACGTTGGTCGTGCTGCGCAAGGTTATGGTGCATCGTATCTTCCAGCTGGTTTAGCCTGGCATTGACCGAATACCCGCGAAGGAGATATTCCTTGAGTACCTTCGTCGCCCAAATACGGAACTGCGTCGCACGTTGTGAATTCACCCTGTAGCCGACTGCAATAATGACATCCAGATTGAAGAACTCCTGTGTACGAACAACCGAACGGCCACCCTCCGTTTGAACTGTTTCCATTTTGGAAACTGTTGCGTCTCTGGCGAGTTCTCCAGAAGCAAATATGTTCCTGACATGTTTGCTGATTGCCGCCTTCTGAACCCCAAACAACTCCGCAATCTTCAACTGCGTCAGCCACACCGTCTCGTTTTCAAGACGAACGTCCAGCCGGACGGTCTCGTTCGGCTGATAAACGACTATCTGGTTCTCGCTTGCGCTCATTCGGCTTTGCCTTTCATGCGCACATTATACCAAACCTCTCGCCCCCGCGCCCGTTCCAAACGCCGACTTTCTGATACGGTTTCCCACACAATCCACGACTGAGAGGCCATATATCTCTGGCTTCCACCTCGGTATTGATTGTCGCAATTTCGTCCATGCCCTCTACCATCCTTGCGCCGTAAATTATACCATAAATGGCCGCTGGGAAAGAAATGGCAGGGCGCGTTGCCCCTGCCTACTTACCTTTGCACTCGACACGAAATCGTGCGCTACACAAACTTGGTTAGCCATGTTGTGCAGGGAACGGAACATTGATATATAATACACGGCCATGGGAGGGTTGCAGAGAAAATATGCGGAAATCCGCGACACGCTGCGCGGAGAGATCGCCGCCGGCAAGTACGGCGCGGGGAGACCGTTCCCCAGCGAGGCGATGCTTGCCCGCCGCTTCGGCGCGGCGCGACACACCGTGGTGCGCGCCCTCCGCGAACTCCAGTCGCAGGGCGTCCTCACAAGGCGGCAGGGTGCCGGCACGGTGATCACAGGCGCCGCCCAGCACCTCACTGGACGCATTGCCCTCATAATCCATGGTTCGGGCTACTGCGAGATATTCGCTCCCATAGCCCGGGCAATATCACATCTCTGCCTCACACACGGCTACTCCCTGCTCTTCTCCGACATAGCCCTCGACGACAACCGCCAGCGCGTAGTGCAGGTGATCCGCCAGGCGCGCGAATACATAAAGATGGGCATGGATGGGGTGGTGTTCCAGCCGGTCGAACTGATGAAGAACGCGGTCGACGTCAACCGCGAGATCGTGGAGCTGTTCGACGCCGCGAAGATCCCGGTCGTTCTGCTCGATAGCGACATCGTCCCAGCACCGGAGCGAAGCCGGTACGACCTCGCCGCCGTGAACCACTTCGCCGCCGGCATGAAGCTTGCGGAGCACCTGCGCAAGACGGGATCGCGGAGAATCTTGTATCTGCTCCAGCACAACCGGGCGCCCTGCGTGCAGGAACGCTACATGGGGCTGCGCACGGGCTGCGAGGGGCTGCCGCTTCCGGGCAAGGCCGTGTTCGCCGAGCCGGACGATGTAGCCCGCATCCGCCGCCATGTGAGAAGCCTGAAGCCGGACGCAATCGCCTGCTACAACGACCGGCAGGCCGCGATCCTGATGCAGACGCTTGCCAGAATCGGCATCAGGGTACCGGGGGATATCAGGGTCGCAGGTTTCGACGACGTGAACTACGCCACGCTCGCCACCCCGCGCCTCACAACGATGCACCAGCCATGCCGCGAACTCGCCGAACTGGCGTTCGATATGCTCATGGTGCGCATCAAGGCACCAGACGCCCCGGCGAAGGAGACATTTCTGAACGCGACGCTTGTCGTCCGCGAAAGCACGGAAAAACCTACGAGGAAAGGAATACGCCCATGTACACGATGAAAACCATGTTTGCTCTGGCGTGCGCGGTTGCGCTTGCTGTGGCGCAGGGACGCACCGCCGAGGTGTTCGTGGAGTGCGAGAGCTTCGCGGAACTTGGCGGCTGGGTGGTGGACGCGTATTCGATGCGCAACATGGGATCGGCCTACGTGATGGCGCATGGCTGCGGAAGACCTGTTGCCGATGCTGTTGGCGCTGTTGCGGTTCCGGCGAAAGGAACGTATGCCGTCTGGGCGCGTACGCGCAACTGGAACGCGGAATGGACGAAAGGCGCGGCTGGGCGCTTCAAGGTGAAGGTTAACGGAGCGGAGCTTCCCGAGACGCTTGGCGTAGGGGACGGCGCGTGGAGCTGGCGCAAGGCCGGCGAGGTGGCACTCCCGGCAGGGCGTGTCCAGATTGCGCTTCACGACCTGACCGGGTTCAACGGACGCTGCGATGCCATCTTCCTCACCACGGCGGCGATAGACGAACGGTCTGTCGCGCCTGCCGCAGAAAAGGCGCGAGCGGTGCGGCGAGGAAAGATCGAAGACGACCGCGAAGAATGGGATATGGTGGTCGTGGGCGGCGGGGTCGCCGGATGCTGCGCGGCGCTTTCCGCTTCGCGCTACAAGCTAAAAACGCTACTTCTCCAGGACCGCGATGTGCTGGGCGGGTGCAACTCGTCCGAAATCCGCGTGTCCGCCGGCGGATTCATGCACAGGGGGCCGTATCCCGCGCTGGGGAACGTGCTTGAGGAGATACTGCCGGTGAGCGGCGACTATGTGCCGCTGCCCGCGAAGTTCTACGAGGACGACCGCAAGGCGAACGCCTTCGCCTATCCGGAGATGCCGGCAAGACTGAAGCTGCGAAAGTACGTCTATGCTGTGGAGACCAACGAGGCCGGGCGAATCGTCGCCGTCATATCTCGGGACACCCGCACGGGACGCGACATGCGACACCGGGCAAGGTGGTTCACGGACGCGACGGGGGACGGCGTGATCGCCCGCCTCGCCGGATGCGAGACGATGTACGGCCGCGAGGAGCGTGCGCGCTGGAACGAGGCGTGCGCGCCAGAGAAGGCGGATCGGCAGGTGATGGGACATTCGATACAGTGGAAGTCGCAGATATCAGGCGCAGAAGTGCAGTTCCCTGACATCGACTGGTCCCTGCCCTTCTCCGAGGAGACGGTGCGCTACGTGCGCGGCGGGCTATGGTGGCAGGAGGCGGGGCAGTACCGCGACATGGCGGAGGAGACGGAGGCAATCCGCGACTACGGCCTTCTCGCAATCTTCTCCAACTGGAACTTCATCAAGAACCATTCCGCCAAGCGCGCGGAATGGCGCAGGCACGAGATTGGCTGGATATCGCCTATCGGCGGCAAGCGCGAAAGCCACCGCGTGGTTGGAGACTACGTGCTTACCGAAGCCGACCTTGAGGGGCAGCGCAAGTTCGAAGACGGCACCGCTGTAATCACATGGGACATCGACTTCCATTTTCCAGACCCCGACAACGCCAGGCAGTTCAAGGAACCATTTCGCTCATGCGCCTACCATCGAGGCTTCGGGCCGCCCGTCGCCGTGCCGTACCGCTGTCTGTATGCTCGGGACGTGCCGAACCTCTTTCTCGCCGGCCGTGACATAAGCACCTCTCACGGTGCGTTTGCCGCCGTTCGCGTGCAGAAGACGCTCGGCATGCTTGGCGAGGTGGTCGGCATCGCCGCAGGCATCTGCAAGGAGAAAGGCTGCGATCCGCGCGACATCTACGCGACGCACCTTCCCATCCTGAAGGAGCGCATGACGAAGGGCGTGCCGAAGCTACCGCAGTACTGCGCCTTCGGCGGCGGAATGCACGAGAAGTACCACTTCGCGGACCTGGGATTCATCTCGGTGTGGCCGAATCCGGCCACGAACATATCGCCGCACACCGTGGAGGCGATACGGTCGCTTGGCATGGTCCACCGCCACAAACATCCGCTCATCGACGGCACGCCTTCGCCAACGCCACGGCGCAGGCTGGTGTTGGCGGACGAATCGCGCCCGCGCCTGCACTATTGGGACTCCGCCGATCCTTCAGCATGCTTCTCCATACCAGGCGAGCGTCCGATGTGGGATCTGAAGAAGGTTGGAGACATGCGCTATCGCGCCGTATGCAAGAAAGGATTCAAGGTGTTCGACCTCCGCGAGCGGAAGGTCGTGGACGAATTCCGCCATCCGCTCCTTGACGAGGTAACGGCGGTCTGCGACATGCCGGACGGAGGCTTCGTCGCGTCCGTCAATCCGCAGACAGGCCCGGACAAAAACAAGGCCGTTCTGCTGGTGCGCTTCTCTCCAGACCGCAAGCCTGTCGCCACGTACCGATGCGAGGGGGTGTTCTATGCGCGTTCGCTGCAGTGGGATAGAGACGGGGAGACGCTGCTTCTCTCGTGGGAGAAGGGATTCGCCCGCGTTCGCCTTCCAAAGACAGGGAACATTTGCGAGATTGTCGGCGATTTCCGTCAGCCGAAGGGGCGAAATCTCTTCGACGTTGTGCCGCTCGCCTCCGGCGACGGCTATATCGCAGGCTGCGGATACAGAGGCGGACTTGTCCTATTCGACAGGAACGGCAAGGCGCAGTCCGTGTGGTACGTTCCGGAGCGAGACGGGTGCGTCAGCCTCTTCTACGCGCAGACGCACGAGATGCCCAACGGTCATGTGTACATGGCGCACTGGACGGGACACGGGGCGCAAGATTCAAAGCGCGGCTGGCAGGTTGTGGAGTTCGACGGCGAAGGCAACGCGGTGTGGCATCTGCACGACCCGGAGCGGTTCGGCTCGATCTCCGGCATAGACGTGCTGGAATAGGCCGATTGTGCTAAAATCTGCGGCAATGTAACTCAAAAGAAGTCAAGAAAATTAAACCCAGCAGAGGAATACCATGAAAACAGTCAAGCTCATCACGTCCGTCGTGTTTGCCGTCCTGCTCGCCGGCTGCTGCTGCGCTCCGCAATGCGACCGAGCGTCCGGCGGCAAGGAAC
>CAMPAA010000219.1 GCA_946631345.1 uncultured Verrucomicrobiota bacterium | reverse complement strand
CCAGACACGGAAAAGGTTTTGTCCACAGGCGGAATCCGTTTGTCCACAGGCGGGGCTCGGGGGGTCCACATGCGGATTTCGGGGTGTCCGCACGGCAGAACGCTCTTCGGTGGGCAGCGGAACGGATTTGCCCCAAGGCCGGAATGCCGCCGCAAGCAGTGACATCCACCCGAGCTCTGTCTGCAGGCAAACGATGGTATACCCTTATCCCGGAAAATCAGGGATAAGGGTGTTATTAAGATTTTGCTATAGATAGATGTTAAACGGCGGCCTGCACCTTGTCGAACGTCTCGACGACGATGGATGGAGGCGTGCCGGTATACTTCGCGAGATCGTCCGGCGTCGTTTCGCCGGATAGCACGCACACGAAATCCACGCCCGCGTTGTCGGCTATGGCCTTGTCGGTGTACAGCCGATCGCCCACGACCGCGATCTCGTCCTTCGCGAACTGCAGCAGCACGGGCTGGAGCAGCGACGGCGACGGCTTGCCGAACACGTGCGACGGCTTCATCCCGTTCGTCGCCTCAAGGAATTTCAGCATCCCTCCGACATCCGGAATCGGGCCAGCCTCGGACGGGCAGCAGTTGTCTGGGTGCGTCGCCACGAAATCGACGGGGCCGCCGGGGAGAGTCTTCAGCCCCACCGCCGCGTTTCCGCCGTTTCGCATGTTCCACAGCGTCGTGAGCTTCTGCAGCTTGTCGTATGTGAGCTCCTTGTCGTAGGCGAGGGCGGCGAGCTCGTTGCGCTCGGGATCGAACCCGAACGACACGCCAACGTCGCTCAGGCGCTCGTCCATGTGCCTGACCACGGCTTCGCTCGCCACGAGATACACGCTTCTGTAGCCCTTTTCGCGTATGTACTCCTCAAGCGTGATGAGCGGCGTGAGTATCTGGTCCGGCTCGACAGGTATTTTCGCGTCGGCAATCTTCTTCATGTATTCCGCAGGCGTCTTCGACGTGTTGTTGGTAAGATAGAAGAAGCAGAACCTGCCGCTGTTCGTGCTTTCGATCACGAAATCCACGGCCGGCTTGATAGGGTTCGGCCCCATGAACAATGTACCGTCCAGATCGCAGACGAACGCCTTTTTCCTCTTTATGTCAAATGTGCTCATGGCGCATATTATACCACAAAGCCGCAACCCCGCGCTGCCCCCTCTGGACGCAATGCGCAAACCACCGCAAGGTTAGCGAGGGGGGACGGGGAAGGCTGTCGCTTTTGTCCCAATACGCGCGCGCGCGTGCGCGCGCACCTTTATAATAGTAGCATAGGAGGGTATCCCAATGGGCGAGGAAAGATGGCGGATCGCCGCATGACCCAGTTCCACCCGGCTGTTAAAGTTCGCAACAAAGGCTATTGCGTTTCGGGACGCCTTTTGCTACAATACGCGCGCTTATTTCAACAGACAATCAATCTAAAGGAGTGGACTAAATGTCAGGTCACAGCCATTGGGCGACAATCAAGCGCGCGAAAGGCGCGGCGGACGCCAAGAAGGGAAAGATCTTTTCCAAGCTCGGCAAGGAAATCACCATCGTCGTTAAGGCGAAGGGCGGCGATCCCGACAACAATCCCACCCTCCGCACGCTCATCGCCAAGGCGAAAGCGGCACAGATGCCCAACGACAACATCGAGCGCGCCATCAAGAAAGGCACGGGCGAGCTGGAGTCTGCCGCGCTCGTCGATGCGCAGTACGAAGGCATCAAGGGCGGCGTCGCGCTCGTTGTGAACGTGCTCACCGACAACAAGAACCGCGCTGCGGCTGAGGTCGGCAACGTCTTCAAGAAGAACGGCATCGAGTTCGCCAAGCAGGGCAGCGCCACGCGCCTCTTCGACCGTCTCGGCCAGGTGATGATCCCGGCCGCCGACGGCGTGACGGAGGATAGGGTGATGGAAGTCGCCCTCGAGGCCGGCGCAGAGGATGTCGTATCCGAGGATGGCGGCTTCACCGTGAAGTGCCAGCCGAACGACTTCACGGCAGTTCTCGAGGCCATCAAGGCCGGCGGCATCGGCGTGGACGAGGAGAATTCCGCCATCGGCCTCGTGCCGAACATGATGAATCCCGTCTCCGACGTCGCCGCCGCCAAGGCGATCAACAAGTTCGTCGAGATGCTTGAGGATCTTGAGGACGTGCAGGATGTCTACACGAACATGGAAACCACCGACGAAGTGGATGCCGCGCTGGAGGCCGAGGGCTAAGCGCGCAGCCACATTCCATGCACAGAGCGCCGCGCGGGACTCCGTGCGGCGCTTTTGCATGCCTTTTGTCCGATCCGGGTGGATGCTGCGTGCAGGGATTTGTGGAGTTTGCGCTTTGCACCAACACCGCAGGCAAGGCCGTGCGCTGGCCGGAAAGCTATCCAACCGAGGGTGAGACATTTTTCGTTCAGGGCGTTGGCGCGCTTTCGGTAGATGAAGACCCGTGTTTTCTCCTGAAGGATGCCGAAATCGCCGTGCCAATGCATTGAATGGCGAACGACTTAGTCCACCGCCTTCTGCCGCTATGTGCTATAATCCGCACCTGTGTTCAACCGCAGAAAATATCATTTCACGGGGATAGGCGGTGTCGGCATGGCTGGCGTCGCCTTTCTGCTGAAAAAGGCAGGGCATGAGGTCACTGGATGCGACCTCCACGCCTCTCCGCGCACCGCTTGGCTTGAGGCGAACGGCATACCGGTAGCCATCGGGCACTCCCCTTCCCACGTCACGCCAGATGTCGGCGTGTGCGTGTTCACTCCGGCCGTGCCGAAGGACAGCCCGGAGTTCGCTGCCGCAAAGGCGGCGGACTGCAGCGTGCGCTACCGTGGCGAGGTTCTCGCGGAACTTTTCAACGCCACCGACGGCATCGCGGTGTGCGGAACGCACGGCAAGACTACCACCGCGACATTCATCGCAAAGCTTCTCCGCGCCCTCGGCGACGACCCGTCATGGTGCATAGGCGGCGAAACCGGGGATTTCCCCGTAGCCGGGATGGGCACAGGCCCCTTTGTCATCGAGGCCGACGAATCGGACGGTACGCTCGCGCTCTACCGTGCCAGGACGCTCGTCGTCACCTCCCTCGACTACGACCATCCGGATCATTTCAGGACATACGCCGACTACCTCGCCTGCTACGATACGGCCATTTCCGCCGCAGGGGACGTCATTGAATCCCCAAAGCTCCCTTTGGACGACTGGCCGGAACTGCGCGGACTTGTCCTAGGCGAGCACAACGTGCGCAACGCACGCACCGCCGTTGAGGTGGCGCTCCGGCGCGGACATTCGCGCGCGGATATCGTCGCGGCCCTTCCCGAGGCGCTCGCCGCCCTTCCCGACCGCCGATTCGAGCGCATATGGCCAATTGGGGCTGACAGCAGGCAGCCGCTCATCCTAACCGACTACGCCCACCATCCGGCTGAGATATCATGCGCGCTATCGATGGCGCGCTCGCTCAGGCCCAAACGCCTTCGCGTCATGTTCCAGCCCCACCGCTACTCGCGCACCAAGGCGCTCCTGAACGAGTTCCCGCCTGCGTTCGCCGCAGCCGACGAGCTTGTGCTCGTACCGGTATATGCCGCGTTCGAGGAGCCGGTGCCCGGCGGCGATATAGCCGACCTCTACGCAGCATTCAGGGAGTGCGGCACGGTACGGAGGCTTCTCCTCGCACGCAGCGCGGAGGAGGCTTGGAGGCATCTATTCCTCACAATTGAGCAGGGCGATATCGTGATGCTGCTGGGCGCGGGCGATCTCATCGGTCTCGTGCCGCGCATCAGGAGGGAGATGCCGTCCCGCCGTCCCCACGCCGCGCCCGCCATTGATCTTGCGCCCTTCTCGTTCTTCCGCACGGGCGGCGAAACCTTCGGAAGCCTCATGCACGAACGCCCAGCCGCCAAAGGAGACTCCGGGTGCATCATCGTAGGCATGGGCTCAAACACATGGTTCAGCGACTGCGCGACAGATGTTGACATTGTCAAAGCGCCGCCGGACTGCACCGCCGCACGGCCTGGCGCGACACTTCTTGCAGACCACCCTGAGCTTGCGTTCATGAAAGGCATCCCCGGCACAATCGGCGGTTGGGCCAGGATGAATGCCGGAGCGTTCGGCGACAGCTTCGGAAACCACATCGACCATGTCGTCGCCTACGGCAGACGCATACCGGCATCAGAGTGCGGCTTCGGCTACCGCACGTCGGCCATTCCGGGACTGATCACCGATGTCGTCCTGAAGCGCACAGCCAGCGGCGCGCGCCCCGCCGCGCGGAAGGCGTTCCCTCCGCGCACATGCGGCAGCGTATTCAAGAACCCATCCGCGGCGCAGCCGGCAGGCCGTCTCCTCGAAGAAGCAGGCGCGAAGTCGCTCCGCGTTGGCGGAGCGCACGTGTGGCAGGAGCACGCAAACGTAATCGTCGCCGGGGATGGTTGCACATCGTCTGACATCCTCGCTCTCGCCCGGCTGATGGCCGCGCGCGTCCGCGACAGGTTTGGATTGGAGCTCGTTCCAGAGATACGCGGGCTTGAAGTCTCCTGAACGCACGGGCGCGGTTCCGCCGTTCACTCCTTCGGCTTCGCGCCACCCGCAAACTCGGCGTTCGCCTCTAGCCAGTCGGCGAACTTAACCGCGCCGATATCCCGCGCATAATCGACGTCTCGGCGCGTCCATACGAACTCGCGCGCGTACTCTGGGCTGAGCTGCTCAACGAATTTCGGCACGTCCAAATGGCCTAGGCAGTGAGGCTCGCGGTTGATGCATTCCAGCACGTCGAGAGGCGGCAGTTCACCGGTTGGGCAAGCTGGATGGCAGAGCTGCACTGGGTTGTTGTGGATAATCATCTGCCAATCCTCGACCGTGAGAGCCGAGCAGTCTAACGCCCGCGAGATCCACGGGGACATGTTCTCCACCCATCTGAGCATCTGCACGACGATCTCGCGGGGAGCCTTGCGCCACGCATCCACCGGAAGCTGCCGCGCCTTCATGTAGAACGCAAAGGTGAACGGAGCGCCGCCAGGCTGCCCGTACCTTCCGCGCACCTTCGCCATCGCGCGCCACAGTCCGTCTATCGTCAGAGGACCGCGTGCGGCTTCGCTTTCGGTCAGCGGATCCAGCCTGACATTCGGCAGGCTTGCAGACAGGTTTGCGAACAG
>CAMPAA010000218.1 GCA_946631345.1 uncultured Verrucomicrobiota bacterium | reverse complement strand
TCGTCGTCGGACGAAAGGTCGAGGAAGTTGTCTCGCTCCTGAAGGGCATCCAGTGTCGCAACGGCACCTCCTGCCCCGACCAGTTGGCTCGAGCCCTGGAGGCGGAGCGCGCATAAAGCCTCCATTTCATGGCAAAGATACCTACAACCTCAACGACACTTCTGCGCGATCTGGCGCGGGACTCCCAGCACGCCCGCTGGGGAGAGTTTGTCGCCCGTTATCGTCCGATGATGGAGGCGTATCTGCGCGAACGATTTCCGCACGTCGACGTTGACGACGCGGTGCAGGAAACGCTGATTGCGTTGATCAAGTCAATGCCCGTCTACCGGTATGTACCTGAGGAGACGGGGCACTTCCACAGCTATCTGACCGGCATCCTCCGCCACAAGGCGCTTCGTCAGGTCCGCAGCGACCGGCAGCGGGCGAAGATTGCCGAAATGTTTTGTAATGGCGAGTCAACCCTTGGTAGGGCGCGATCACCGGTATCACCCGAACGCAGTGAGCCGCGTAAGCGGTCGCTAGAGGTGTGCGCGCCGCATAATGAAATGCCGGGCGACGAGCAATCATGGCGCGAAGCGCTCATGGAGATTGCGCTTCAGCAGCTTCTGGCGGACGAGTCGGTCCATGCGCGAACGCGCGAGGTGTTCCGCCGCGTCGCCGTGAACGGAGAGAAGCCGGAGGATGTCGGTTCCTCTCTGGGAATTACCCGCAATGCGGTGGACCAGATGAAGAGCCGCATGACACTTCGCCTGAAGGAACTCGTTCGCGCACTGGAGAAGGCGGATGGCAACGGCAGAAAGGAATGACGGCGCAGAGCTGGATGCGTTCCTTTCGGCGCACGCGCCGGTGAAATCCGATGCGCACTTTGCCGCCGGAACGGTCGTCGGAGATTGGCGGTTGACCGGATTTCTTGGCCGCGGTGGGTCGTCGGAGGTCTACAGGGCCGTGCATGCGGTCTCTTCCAAAGCGGCGGCTGTCAAGATGCTCCTGCGCGACGATGCGGCGGCGCGTGCCCGATTCGACCGCGAGGCGCGGTTCGTCAACGCGAACGAAGATGCGGCGTTCCCGCGTTGCCTTGGCGCAGGCGAATACGAGGGACGTCCTTTTGTGGCGATGGAGCTCCTCGAACCGATGGCGCTTCCGTGTACGGACAGAGCGGTCGCGGACTATATTCTCGCGGTCGCGGCTGGCGTGGCGGTTCTCCACTCGCAGGGGCTGGTCCATCGCGATCTCAAGCCCCAGAATGTCATGCGGCGCGAAAACGGAGACCTGGTCATTATCGACTTTGGCCTTCTCAAGCACGTTCCCACGGAGACTGCAGACAGGCTTCCCATGTCGATCTCGGTAGTGGACGGGAAGGCGGTCGGCGCAGGTACGCCACGATACTCCGCGCCGGAGCAGTTCGGCGGAGGAGAGATCACGCCGGCGGCGGATATACACGCGCTGGGGGCAATCGTGGACGAATGCTTCAAGGGACGCCTGCCGCGGTGCTGGGAACGAATCGTCCGCCGCGCGACAAGTTCGATTCCCGGGCAGCGCTACCGCGACATCCGGACGTTTATGCATGCCGTCCGCACGCGTCATCGCGCACGGCATCTCCTGACCGCGGCTGTTTTCGCCGCGGCCATCGCACTTGCTGCTGCGGCCGTAATTTGGCATGCAGAGTCGAATCTGGAGAAGAAGTCCGAGGAAGATCGGCTGCTGCAGGAACGCATCGACAGAGAGCATGAAGAGATACAGGAAATGCTCCAGCGCGACGTCTACTGACATTTCCGCGTAAGATTTTCGATTGGCGCGGCAATATACAGTGGAGGACTGGGAGAGCCCTGGTCCGGGAAAGCGCGAAGGCCGATTTTGCGTTTATGGCGGGAACGTCGCCACAGCAGGCGGAATTTTTGCTATAATATCGTCAGATTTAGGCATTCGTGCTTTGATCGGCTCAAGAGAAACCTGGAAAATTTCTTATGTACGGGCCGGCAAAGAAGGGAATGCGCCTTTGGGCGCATTTTCTTCCGCGTCTCGTACAGGGCTTTTCCAGGGCCTCTCTTGAAACGCGGTGGAAGATGTCGCCCTCTTCTTTTGCCGCGATTACGGGGAGAGGGCAAAAGGAAAGAGGGTGGCTATGCCGGCAGAGGAACCTGTCAATGAGACTAAAAACATGCGTAAACAAGAGTCTTACAAACTTGCATTTGGCATGATGAATGATGCCTTGGACAGAGATTGCCCTCTTCAGGCAATCGCAATCGCGGAAAGCATCTTGACTGATCGCCTTTCATCCACGTTGAACGTAGGCAGATCAAAGAAGCCCCCAAAAGACACATTGGGCAAAGTTCTTGGTGAATGGCATCCCGTAAAGCCGGGCACATCGCGCAATACGAATTCAAATCTGTTTGATTCGGAGATGGAGTCTCTATTCCCGAAGCTTGGGGCATGGTGGAAGGAGAGGAATGCGCTGCTGCACGGTATCGCCAAATCTGCGCAGGGCGAAGTCCCTGAAATCTGCGCAGAGGAATTTCCGCTACGTGCGATGAAAGCTGCAAAGGACGGTCTTGCGCTTGTGCGCAAGGCCGATGCATGGACAAAAAGGCAGATTCGCAAGGCGGCAAAAGCAAATACCAAAAGGTGAGAGGAGATGCCTACATGAAGAAGATTACCAGACGTTTGTTTACTGCAATTACGCTTGCTTGCGGAATGTGTGCGAGTGATGCAGATGGTGCGCTTGCTTACAAAGTTTTTTGGACTGATATTCATTCTGGCGAGGTTACGATGTCTTATGCTGGAGGCAATAGATGGAGACTTGGCACCAATACTGCTGGAATAGTCTATTCCGGGACGACAAGCGGAACAGGCAATGGGGAAAAGTTCAGCTTTGTCATTCCTAAAAACACGACTGGGAAGGGACGGACTATACAGATTCCAACTGAATTTTACAGAGAAGTAGACGATGGACACATGGAGGCCCAAGACGGAATTATGGTGTGGGTGCCAAATATCGTCACGCGATGGGTGTTGGTGCCAATTTATATAGATCAGGTCGAATGCATGGAATACCATATGTTTGGCACGTCGCTTGACAATGGGGGCAGAAATATTTGCGGAGCCGTTGCCATTGATTATTCGAATATTAACGGAGAACCGTTCTCATTTTCGGCAAATGGCAAGGTGATCGTTTCGACATCCGATTCCGGCAGATTTATCTGGAGGCCAGCTGTGACGGGGGTGTACGAGATCGAATGTACCAAAGGAACGAACGCATGGACAACTATATTGAATGTGCATGATGTCGACGGCTACGCTCAGCCTGCACCGAATCCGCCTGACACGCAAAATAGCCGCATTTCCATCACGCCGACAACGCGTAACTTTGGCGTGGAGGGCGGCGGTAACGCGATTATCACGCAAGGCAGCGGAACATGGACAGCATCCAAATCAGAGGAATGGATCACGCTTAACGCAACTAGCGGAACCGTTGGCTATCCGGTTGCCTACACGGTCAGCGCGACCACGAACGTCGAGCAGCGCGTCGGATATATATACGTCAGCGGATGGACGCATACTGTTACGCAGGACGGTGTCGGAGGAACGATTTCCCCTGAGAGCAGAGAGTTCGAGTCGATGGGGGGGAGCGGAAGAATCTCCGTGTCGACGCAGGACAAGATGCTCTGGCATGCAAAGTCTAATGTCGATTGGATTTCTGTTTCCGCAACAAGCGGATTGGGATCCGGCAGTGTGACATATCAGGTGGCGCCGTATAACGAAGTTTCCACGCGCCAGGGGACGCTTACCGTGGCGGGAAACACCTTTACGGTGTTCCAGTATGGCAGTAGGATGAAGCTTGATTCCTATTCGACTACGCAGAATTATGAGACGCACCCCATACCAATTACTGTCAATGCGCTTGCCATCACAGAGTGGAGCGTAACACCAAACAATAGCTGGATTTCGGTTGTCGATGCGGGGAACGGACACGGCGGCGATTTGGTTACAATCGCAATCTCGGAGAACCCGAGCTACAATGCTCGGACCGGCACGGTGAGCATCGGGACCGAGACATTCACAGTGACGCAGCAGGGGCGACCGCAGTCGGCGCTTTCGTTCAGCATCAGCCCGGCATATTCGACGGCGAGCGTGGAGGGTGCTAATGGGATAATCGCTGTGACGGCGACGCCCGACCTGCCGTGGACTGCCACCAGCGGCGCGAACTGGGTCTCGCTCTACCCCGCCTCTCGCTCCGGAGCCGGCAATGGAAACGTGGTCTATTCGGTGTCACCCAATCCGACGCTTTCTCAGAGGACGGGCAATATAAAGATAAGGCCCGAGAAAGGCGCTGCGCAGACCCACACCGTCACGCAGCCGGCGGCAACGGCGTCCATTTCGTCAAGCGGATACGAGTTCGAGGCCGCAGGCGAGTCGTGTTCTATCGAAGTATCCCTGGCGAGTATCGTAACGTGGAGCATTTCCGAGTCGCTCGACTGGCTCACGGTAAACGGTTCGCTTTCGCGGACCGGACCGGGCACGGTTACTCTCCAGGCCTCGGCAAACGAAACTATCTACCCGCGCAGCGGCACGGTGACGATCGCAGGAAAGACTTTCAGCGTTTCGCAGAAGGCGCGTGGCGTCGAGGTTGAGTACGACACGAAACTCTTCGGAACGGATGGCGGATATGAATCTATTTCCATCCATCCTGACGGCAATGTATCGTGGACTGCAACTTCGTCAGACCCGACCTGGATAACGATATTCCAAGGTGATTCCGGAGTCGGCGACGGCGAGATATTGTACATAGTCTCGCCGTATGTCGGAGACGGCACCGCTCGAATCGGGTGGATCACGGTTGGCGACAAGAAGGTGTATATTACGCAGCGTGCGTACGATCTGAGCATCAGTCCGAACGGCTCTTACGTAACAGGAAACAACGGAATTGGAGAGTTCGGTGTCTCGGCTTCCATAGGAGATGTTTGGACTGCTATTGTGACAGAGCCGTGGATCACGCTTATAAGCGGGTATGATTCCGGCACTGGAAGCGGCACTGTGCGGTTCATCTATGCTGAGAACGCAACGGGAAAGACGAGGACGGGCAAGATCGTCATCAACGGCGAGGTTTATACGCTGGAGCAGCGGGCGCGTCAGATGGTCGCGATCACGGCT
>CAMPAA010000217.1 GCA_946631345.1 uncultured Verrucomicrobiota bacterium | reverse complement strand
CCCCCCCCGTACTGCACGACATCGTTTCACCCCATTCAGTCCCGTTTCCGTACGTCCGCCGTTTCTGCCTTTTATCACCATGACACGGTTTTCTCCCCAGAGAGCCATATCAAACCGGGTATGCCGGTGAGGTCGAGGGTGAATGCCGTCCTACGGGCGGTGGTGCGGCGGACTGTGGCACTCCACAGTCCGGGTACGGGTCTCTTCGGCTGGAACGCCGTCCATGCGGCCGACGGTGACAGGCTTCCGGCGGATGTGCCGTCCGGCGCTGAAAAGTCCATGCCCGGTCCGCCTTTGGCGAGGACGGCGAAGTGATCCGTCCCGTCTGGCACGAAAAATCCCAACGTGCAGTCCGTCTCCGCCGACGGAAGCACCAATACGCTTCCATGCACATCCACCGCCACGGGTACATCCGCCTCCTCGATCAGGAAAGGCGTGAGGAACGCCGTCCCCACAAGGTAGTGGAATCCGCGCGCAGGCACAGCCACCGTGAACATCACGGAATTCGTCCCCGGCTGCGGTATCTCGGCGAAGTGCTTTTTCCTGTGCGTGTAGCGGCCAGGGCCGACTTTCATCGACGTCTCCGCTGGGAACGGCCCAGGCACGGACTGCACGTACCGTACGCGAAAATGCACGTCGCCCGGCCTGTCTGCGAAAAATGCATAGCGCACCATGTGCCATCCGCCTTTTCTCATCAACGGAGCAAGCCACACCATCTTCCCCGGGCAGGCGTCATGTACCGTGCACCTTGCGGCGTCCGGCCACCTCTTGACGCGCTCCGGCAGCAGTTCCGCCGTACCCGCCAGCGCAAACTGCATCCGACTCCATGCCGCATCCAGCGTCACCTTCCCGCGCCGTCCGTCCGATCGCACCAACGTCACTTCACCCGTGATGTTCGTCGGTACGGCCGGATTCAACCCGCGATCGTCTGAGCGGTTCCGGAGCCAGCCGCCTCCATTGGGGACGTGCACCGTCAGGTTCCGGAACTCCACGCCGTCCGGCATCGGCCCGTTCCAGCCGCTCGGCACGAAAGACACGCCTTTCGCCTGGTTGGACACGATGCAGTCCGCGAACGTCAGCGGAAATCCGGCGGGCTTGCTGCACACCTCGATGCTCCCGCAATTGTTGCCCGTGACGAGACAGCCTGCGAAAAGGATGCTTCCCAGCGGCGGATTGACGTGCCTGTTCTCGCCACCGACGAGCACGCTTATTCCGTTGCCGCCATTCCCCTCTATCGTGCAGTCCTCCACTTTTATGCCGATCGGGCGGGTGCTTCCGTTCTGTCCGGCGAGCCAGATCAGCACCCCGTTTCCGGCGTTCCCCTCCACCCGGCAACGGCGCATCGTACAGTTGACGATGCGGTGAGGCGGCCAGTCCGGCTCGAAGTCAATTCCGGCACCCGGCAACCGCCCGCAAGTGCCTTTCAGCACGGTGTCCTCAATAAGCAGGTTCTCCGCCGAGGCGACGCTTATCCCCTGACGCAGGTTGCCGTCGCACACGCAGCGCCGGACGACGACATCCCTGCAATGCGTCAGCCCCTTTTTCCCGCCCCAGCCCAGGCAGATGCCGTCGCCGCCGGATTCGATGAAGGACATGTTCTCCACCCGCACGCCCACGGCACCACACAGTGCCAGCGCGTGCCGCCATTCGCTCGGTGCATACGGCTCTACCCGATAGTCGGCCTTGTGCATCCGAAAGATGCCGCCGCGCGGCCCGTGCCCGACGATGGCGACATTCGTGACATTGTCGAGCATCAGCATGCTGTCGCGGACGCCCCGGAACCCGCCCCGCTTGGCGACAAGCTCCACGCCATCCTCGAAGACGATCTCCGTATGCGAACGCGCCTTGAGCGGAGTGACTATCCACGGCCCTGCCTGACGGTCGAACACGACCCGACGCGCCCCCGAATCAAGCGCCGCCTGCACATATCTGGTCGCGTCCTCGGCGTCCCAGCCGAAGTCCGATACCTTTACCTCCTCCTTGGCCGCGAAAGCGCATGCCGCCGACAACATCATCAGACATGCCGGAATCATCCGTGTGTCTATCATTTCCACAATCTTCATTTTCTGTTATCTAAACGATATGACCATGCCTGGGGGTATTTTCTTGATCTCCAGCCGCCAGAAGTCCATGTTTATGTATGGATACCTCTTGTTCGTATCACCTGAAGTCCACGGCGCGCTTCTGTTGATGAACGCAAACACGTTTGCGCCTGCCCTCAGCTCGCCCGGCTCAAGTTTCGCCGTGAAGGTCTGGTACTGCTCGGTGAACGTCACCTGTCCTTTGCAGACGCCGTTGACGGCAAGTTCACATATCGGCTTGGGGTCATACCACCTCACCCCATAGGCCATGTAGCCTCGTACCGTGAACCGCGCCGGATGGCCGCATGCCGCAAGCTCAGCCGGAATGTTCACTGTCACCGTGTTTTGGGTGTTCGTTTCAGTGGCTTTGAGTTCTGGCCAACTGCCGTCGCAGACATCCACATCTTTGTACTTGTTGCCGAACTCTGCATTGCTGTTATTGGCGTGTCCCACCTGCCACGAGCCGCCGAGCGCAAGGGCGTCGACGTAGACCGTCCCGGGCGAGGTGTTGGCGAGGTGCATGGTGTTCACGCCAGCGCGGAAGATATCTCCCGGCAGGAACAGCGACTTCGTCGCACCCGGCATCGACATCAGAGTCTTCTTCACCGCCGTTCCGTTCACCGATACGTCTAGCCCCCCAGCGCTCCCCGCAAGAGAGGTGAGCCGCAACACCTGCGGGAGCGTGGCCTCGTGATCCTTCAAGGAGAAGTCTATGTCCACCGCCTCGCCCGGCGCGAGCGCGGAGGGCATCGTGTACCAGTCGTCCGGGTTCACCTTCGCGCCGTCGGGCGACGCCTTGACGAACTCGCCGCCGGTGCCGTTGGCCATGCCGATGCGCATTATGTCCGTGCGCGGATAGGCAAACGCCTCGCGTATCTCCGCATCGGAAAGCAGCCGGTTCCAGACGGCGAAGGACTGTATGGTGCCGCGGAAGGCTGACGTTCTTGCGCTTGACGAGTTGGTCGCGACGGCGGACCATGAGCTGTAGCCGGACTGGTGCAGGCCGAAAGCTATCGTGGTGTTGGTCGCATTGTTGAACCCCGTTGCCGCAGACCACGCTCCACCCTTCCATAAAGTGCCGTTGTTCGTCACGGCGTAGAACTGCAGCCGATTCATGTCCGGCACCACCGCAATGTCCATCCACGTCCCCGGCTCCACGGTGAAATCCGAGGTCTGCCAGTTGCCGCAAAAGCCGCGCAACCGCAACTTGCCGGAATCAACGATGAAACCCACCAGAAGTCCGGGACCGCCCATCAACCAACAATAGCTGCCATTTACCGGCATCTCGGGGCGTATGCGCGCCACTATCGAGGCTCGGCAGTTAATGCTTGTGACATTGGAAATCAGGAAGTGGCGCGGATTAAACTTGCCGTCCTCCCCTACGCATTGGGGCATGTAGAAGCACGGCACGTTGGAGAGCACCGTGTTGGCGTACGGGCACGGTACGTTCTCGTAGCGCCGGACGCAGTTCGTCGCCTCACCCCATACGCTGACGGTGCTTATCGTGCGTGCGGCGGAGAATGCATTGCGCAGATCGTTTCCATCCATGCCGACGGTACCGTTGCGGTCATACGCGCCCTTGAGCCATATTGCGGCGTTGGCGAATACGCTTTCAGGCGGTGGATCGGCCTCCGCCGGGATGGACGAACCGAGGGCGAGGGCGGCGACGGCTACGGCTTTCGCCGTGGCGCGGGCGACGGTCGCGGTGGTTTCGGTGATGTTCATGGCATTTTCTCCTTGTTGGATGGTTATCGTTTCTGTTGAAGGGGTGGAAGGGACGGAAGAGAGGGTCTCGGAAGAGGCGAGGGCGGATGCATCTTCCGTTCCTTCGGTCTCGGCGGTCTCTTTTATCCATTCGGCCGCCCGCCATGCGGCGAACGCCACGCCGCCGAGCAACAGTGCGAGTAGCGCGGCGGCTTTCCAGCGCGAGCGGTGGCGGAATGGCCAGAGGCGGCGCTCCGGCACGACGCGAGCCGCGCGGAAACGTTCGGAAAATCCTTCCGGCAGATGCGTATTCGCAAGTGCGTTGTTTAGCGCACGGTATGCGAGCGCTTGATTTTCTCGCCGTCTGTCAAAGTAAGCCCGGCAGTCGGCACATCGCGACAGATGGAGGTTCACCTTGCGTCTCGCGAACCCCGTCAGCGCGTGATCCAAGAACCGCTCCACAAGCGAACGGCATTCCTGGCAGTTCATTTCGTTTCTCCTTTCCCTGCCGGACCTTCTCCGGCAAGAATTCCGTGCAGAACGGCACGGGCGTTGAAAAGACGTGACATCACAGTTCCCTGCGGCACACCCAGAATCTCCGACATCTCGGCAATGCTGCGATCCTCAAAGTAGCGGAGCAAAACGGCCTCCCGCAGAACGGGCGACAGGCAGCGAACGGCCTTGCGCACGACATCGGCATCCACGCTGGCCAAAAGCCCCTCTACATCTTCCATGCCCGGATCGGGCGGTTCTGGAAGCGTCTCGGCGAGCACCAGCTCTACATCCTTGCCGCGACAATCCATGCGCCGAAAGTTGAGCATGATGCGATACAGCCAACTGAAGAACGGCGCACGTCCGCGATATTGGGAAATTTTCCGGACTGCCTGAGCCAATGTGCGAAATACAAGATCTTCGGCAGAGGCAAGGTCTGGGCACAACACGCTGGCAACGGCATAGAGCCGATTGCCGTATTCGTCAATCAGCCGCTGCGAACCCCTTTCCGGATCCGTTTCAATCTCTTCCCAAACTTCCATTCCGTCAGGCGATATGATACGCCTTCAGAAGGTAAGATGCAACTTCGACAAATCACATTCACTGACAATCTTGAAAAATGTCAAATCAAGGAATCCTCCACATGATTGGGACTCCTACCGGTTCGCCCCACACAGAATCTTACCGCCACCGCGCCTACTGCCACTCCAGCATATCCACATAATCCTCATCCGCCCTCAACCGCCGCCCCGCCCCCGCGACCGTTCAGCCAGGTCTTCAGCTTCACGGGATCCTGCCATCCCGGCCAATCCTGGTCGGAATCTTGTGGGGACAGGCCCTGCGCGGGCGGGCTGCGTGACATCTCCTTGACAGATTTT
>CAMPAA010000216.1 GCA_946631345.1 uncultured Verrucomicrobiota bacterium | reverse complement strand
GGAACCTGGCGGCGAGACGGTCGCGCGCGTATCGGGCGGCACCGTAAACGTCCAACGCCATCTTCCATCCTCACCATATCGCCATGCGCTTTTGACCGTTCCGTATTTCGTTCGGTACGACGCCGTGCATGACCCGACACGTCTATCTGGCTTCGGGGCAAGGATAAACTTCTTGAATCCACCATTCTCCCCAGAGCGTATCCCCGCAATGGTACGGTATATCCAGCCCAAGACCGCTCCGTATGCGTAATGGTTGAAACTGTTCATCGCCACAGGACCAAACCCGCGCTCCTTCGTATAGCCGTCCCAACGTTCCCAAATGGTTGTGGCCCCCTGGTCAACTGAATAGAGCCATCCCGGACATCCATGCTGAAGCAGCACGGAATACGCAAGCGCCGGATCACCCACCACGTCCGCCAACACATCCAGAAGAATTGGCGTTCCAAGAAAGCCAGTGCCTATCCGGTAGCTATCGCGTTTCAGGTTGGCGACAAGATTGCTTTTGGCAATATCCTCGGCCTCGCCAGGCGGAAACAACCCAAGCTTGAGCGGGAACAAGAACGGCGTCTGCATGTCGCGATAGCGATCGGCCAGACGCCCACGATGATCCAGAAACAGTTCACGGTAGCGTTTCACCGAAACCTTCTCGCGGGCAACAAACGCCCGTCGGGACTTCTCGTCCCCGACAGCCCAAGCCATCTCGCCCATCATCCTGAGATCCCAGATATGGAAACACGCGCCAAGCATATCCCAGTATTGTCGCATGTCTGCCTCCGTCTCGCCATTCCATCGAGAATTGGCAACCCGTCTCTTGGGATTGCTTCTCCAACTCTCATAGCGAGCCGGAGCAAGCCAGTCGGCGCACTGGTCTTCGCCAGAGGGAGTCACATAGTCGGTCCGATCCAGCAAAACCATGAACCTTTTCATAGCCGTCCAGTTCGCCTTAACAACGGAGGTATCGCCGAAGTGACGCCAAAGCGCGTACGGCACGCCCACGCCAGCGTCCGACCAACCGATCATATACCCCTTCACGCCCGCTGGCCCAATCGGTGCGACGCGCCGAAACGAACCCGGGAACTTCTCGTCATCGTCCATCTGCGAATCTCGCATGTCCGTCATCCACTTGGACAGGAATCCATACACATCCGCCGCATATACTGCCGCGCCGACAAACGCCAGCGTGTCGCCAGACCAGCCAAGACGTTCGTTGCGCTGGGGACAATCCATCGGCACCGAGAGATAGTTCGACCTCATTCCCCACACGCAATTGGAAATGAGCCGGTTCACGGCTTCATGCCCCGTAACGAGCGTGCCTGTTTCATCCTCTGGCGCTATGGACATCATTGGAATGAAACGCAGTGAAGCTATCGACACCTCGGCGTTTGCCGTAAACGAAAAATATCGGCCGCCAAAGAAAGTGAACGACGGCATATATCTCTCTTCACCAATCCCTGCGAAGATGTATGTAAGCGTAGTACGCGCCGTACGGTAGTTGGCTATGTAGGCACTTCCGGCGGGACCGTCATTGCCGCGCGACTTCTCTCCATTCATATCGTTCAGCATCTCGGCGGGATGGGCATAAAGTTCCGCGCCTGAAGATGCCGATGCGACGATTTCCGGCACGCCGGCAGCGTTCTGCCCGAAATCAACCACCAACGTCTCGCCCGGAGCGAGCTTGATTCGTTCGCCGTCAGAATACCGCCGCAGCACAATAACGCGCCCAAACGTCCCCGTCGTTGCATTTTCTGAGCCGCGCCACACATACATTTCCACAGGTTTCATGGCAAGATCGCGGCGCAATTTTATCGTCCGCCCCTCAACTGGAGTCACTGTTCCTTTGAACTCCGTGCAAATCTTCGCCGACGGCCAATCAACTTCGCCCGTTGTACGCCACGAGGTATCGACGCGTGCATCGTATGTCTCGCCCCAATATATCTCGGCGTGTATGAGATTGCCGCCATAGGTCGCGCACCAACTCGTATCGGTGGGAACGACAAAACGCGAACCATCCGTGCGCTCAACCTCAAGCGTGCCGCTGAAAGCTGATTCCTTCGCCCGATCAACGCCCGGATGCTTCACTACATCGTCACGCCACCAGCCAGTTGAAACTTCAGCAGCAAGGACATTGCGCCCAGACTGCATAAGCCCGGTCACATCGTAGGCGAACGAATGACGGCGCTTGAGGATGTGGGTAAGGCCCGGCTTGAGGCAGTCCTCGGTACCAACCTCCATTCCATTTAGGTAAGCCCGGAAAACACCCAACCCCGACACAGTCCATGTGGCACGGCGAATATCCTTGCCGCAGTCGAACACCTTGACAAATCTCGCCGTGTCGCTTACTCCATCCGTTCCGGGCGGCGTATCGCTATCGACCGCAATGAACATCGCCAAGCACGGCAACGCCATTATCGCAGAGCACGCCGCAACTAAAACGAACCTAATTGGATTCATAATCACTACCATCCCATAGCGTTTCAGGACACCATGCCCTAAAACAGTTGCGCATGATAACATAAGGCACCGCGCCCGTCAATAGCGCCACGGAAGTTTATCGAGAAGAAATGCCACCTCTTCCCTCATTTTCGGCAATTATGCGGGACTGGCGCAACACTGCGCGTTGCCTTGGGCCGCGCGCCTCGATTCTTTCCATTGCTTTGCACATGACGTACCTCCCTTCTTCTTGTCCCCATGGCATTTCGATAATCACTGCTGCATGATATCCCTCACGTACACCTGCCGGGAGCCTTCATGCACGGAGTTGAACCCTATCTGGCGGCCATCCGCGCGGTATCGCGCGTGCAGGTCGCACCTCCAATAACCGCCCCGGTATGCCGGAGGCACGTAGAACGCCCCCATCGGCATCGTCATGCCATCCGCCAGACGCACCGGCACCTACCGCCTGTGGAACGCATGGTGGCGGGCGGCGGCAATCACTCCAGCGCCGACAAGGTAGAACGCCGCGAGCGACGCCAGCGATACGGAGGATGAGAACCCTTCCTTGACCAGCCCAAGCACCACCGGCGAGGTGGAACCGAACACGAACCCAAACGACAGCATTATCCCTGCTCCTGACGCATGGTACCGCTGCGGGATGATGTCGAAGAGCGACGCCATCAGGTTCGAGTCGTACACGCCCCGGAACACGCCGAACAGCGCCATTGCCACGCAGCATGAAACGAGCGACGGGGCGCATGCCATCCACACGATGAACGGCACCGCGCATACAAGGCCTGCGATGTTCGTCTCCATGCGCACGGAAGGCCGCCTGGACGCGAGTCTATCCGAGATGCGCCCGCCAAGCGTGACCCCGATGAACGCGCCGAGGTAGTGCCACAGCACGGCGTTCAGGGCGGCGCTCCCCTTTGCCACGCCGAACGCCTCCTGCAGATGGTTCGGCATCCACGTCTTGAACCCCACGTCCACGTATATCATCATGCCGAGTCCAACAGCCAGCATCACGGCGGAGGGGTTGGCCACGAAGACGGCGAACGCCTCCCTGAGCGAAGCCTTGCCCTCCTGCGCCGCCGCCGGTCTGGTGTTTTTCAGCAGAAACGCGAGAGCCACCGCCCACAGCACGCCGATTCCGCCAAAAAGCTCGAACGGCACGCGCCATCCGTCCGCACCACCCTCCGCAAGGAAGCCGGATGCCGCGCTGCAGCCGATTATTCCCGCGTAGAGCCCCATCTGGAGGATGGAAAGCGCCGTCGCCCGCGTATCACTGTGCAGTTCGCCGATGATAGAAGTCGCCGACGGGTAGTAGAACGACTGCCCGATTCCGTTCAAAAACCCGTAAGTCACAAGCATCATGCCGAGCGAAGCCACAAAGCCAGACGCGAAGATGCCGAGGCAGAACACGAAAACGCCGGAAACAACCATCCATTTCCTGTTCATGAGGTCTGCCGTCACACCCGCAAACGGCACGGAAAGCCCGTAGGCGAACGTGAACACCGTCGCCACCATCCCGATCTGCGCCGCGCTCACCCCAAGCGATCCCTGGATCGACGAAAGCGTAGCGCCGAATATCTGCCGGGTCCCCTGCTGAAGGAAGAACGCCACCCAAAGGAGCGCCAATGCACGCCACTTGTAGCTCATGTGTCCTCCCTTCAGCCAGGCAGCGAAATCCCGCCGTCAACCATGATTGTCGCGCCTGTGATGTAGCGTCCGGCGTCCGATGCGAGCAGCAGCGCCGCGCCGGCGGCATCCTCCGGCATGGCGTAGGCATGCATCGGAATCGCCGATGCGACCTTCGGGCCGTACACGGGATCGGCGAGGCATTCCCTGTTGCGGTCGGTGAAGAAAACCCCCGGACAAAGATTGTTGACCGTTATGCCTTCCGCCGCCACCTGCCGCGCGATTCCGCGCACAAGGTTCTCCTGCGCGGACTTTGTTGCGGCGTAAACGCACATATCGGGATGCGGTCTGCGCTCGTTCACGGAACCCACCGCGATGAGCCGCCCCCACTTCTGCGCCTTCATCTTCGGATAGCACCGCTGGAACATGCGGAGCGTCGCAAAAAAGTTCACCTGCATCTCCTTGCACGCCTCGTCCAGCGGAAACTCGGTCCACGGGATCTTCGCCTGTATGGATGCGTTCGCCACGAGGATGTCAGGCAAGTCACCTTCGGCATCAAGCCGGTCGAAGAACGCATCGATCGCCGCCGGATCTGCGAGATCGCATACCTTCGTATTGTGGCGAATCACCTTCGCTCCGCATTCCTCGAACGCATCGCCTATCGCCTTGCCGATGCCACGCGTCGAACCGGTCACCAGGGCGATCTTGCCGGTTAGATCGAATTTTTCCTTAATCATCTTTCGTTGTCTTTCGTGATTTGCCGTTCCCGTGGCTTATGTCACGCTCATCGGTCCCTCTACTTTTGCGGCTGTCACTTCACGTCAACGAGCCTTGAGAATTCCTTGCCATCCGCGCCCTTCCACGAAAGGCGGTAGCGCCCGCGGAAGCCACGGAACGACACCTTGCCGCCGGAGGCCTTGGCGACGATACGCGTCTTCCATTCGCGGTTGATCAGGTCGTCAAGCGCGAAGTAGGCCGTCTTCGGACGCATGTCGCGCGTGAAAAGGCCGCTGATCGACGGCTCGCCCGGCGCACCGCAGTCGTCCACCACGTTCCACCATGTGATGCCGTTCATCCGTTCCACCGAAAACCATGCGCGGTAGAGGTTGCGCGTGATGATCGCCTG
>CAMPAA010000215.1 GCA_946631345.1 uncultured Verrucomicrobiota bacterium | reverse complement strand
TCTTCACCAGCTTCGCCGCCGCCATCGTAGCCGCCGTGTCGCCGGCCGTAGGGGAATCGAGCGTGCCATACGTCTGTTCGCCTCTCGTCTCGGCAAATGGCGCAGACGGCGCGAGCGTCAACACCGGCTACATGCTCAAGCCCACCTCGCGCATCGAGGTGGATTTCCAGTTCACGGATACGCCGAAGGACGTGCTGTTCGGAGCGTGGGGGGATACCAAGTCGGACGCCGTTCCGCAGCTCCGCGCCGCGTTCTGGATAAGCGCCGGTACGTTCAGGTTCATCCTGAGCGATACGCGGCTCGATTCGCGCGACACGACAGTGGTGGCAGACACCGCGCGTCATGTCGCGGTGATCGACGTGCTCAACCACAAGTGCTGGCTGCAGGACGTGAACGGCGGGCTGCAGGGCGTGAAGATTGACTTCCCTGAATGCTCCAACGTCTCGGACTGGCCGATATCCCTGTTCGCCGGCTCGAAGAACGCCGCCGGCGACGGCAACCAGCACGTCAAGGCGCGGATATACTCCGTAAAGATATACGAGGACGATGCCCTCGTTCACGAGCTCGTTCCCTGCCTGAAGGGGCGCGACGCCGGGTTCAAGGACGAAAAGGCCGGCGGCTTCCTGTACGGGCAGGGGAAGTACGAGCTTGCGTGCGGTGGCGACGGCGTGAAGACGATCCTCGACGACGGCTATCTGCAGTCGAGCGGATCGCAGTATTTCAACACGGGATACCATATGAACCCGGCCTCGCGCATCGAGGTGGACTTCCAGTATCCATCAGCACCGAACGGCAATCTTCTCTTCGGTGCGTATGGAGACATCGGAATGAGCGCATTCTTCTGGAACGACGGCAGCCCGAAACAGTACAAGTTTCAGGTTAAGGACGGTGGCTATGCTGGCGCGGCGAACCTGAACACCGGCGTTTACTGCTCTGATACGAACCGCTACACGGCCGTGATCGATGTTCCGGCGCGCAACTGCCGTTTGGTTAGGAACGGCTATGTACGTTCCGATCTTTCGGTGGCGGCAAGTTACACGCTTGACAACACGGCGACAAGGCCGATCGTCCTATTCGGTGGTGCAAAGGATGACGCAGGGAATGGCAATCAGCCCGTTTCCGCGCGCATCTATTCCGCGCGGATATACGAGAAGCAGCAGGATGGAACGTACGTACTGCAGAAGGAGTTTGTGCCGTATGTGAAGGATGGCGCGGCCGGATTCAGGGAGACGCAGGGCGGCGTGTTCACGGCGATAGGCGGAATCATCGCCGGAGGCAACATCGACAACGATAGATGCTCCTACGTGGAGAACAACGGCTCCACGGTGCTCAACCTCGGCTACAAGGCGAACATGTCCTCGCGCATCGAGGTGGACTACCAGTGCATGGAGCCTTCCGTGAACAGCAGGCTGATCTTCGGCGCATGGTCCGGCGGCACCCTGCGGTACACCTGCTGGAACAACGCAAACCTCGTGAAGTTCATATTCCACGGAAAGAGCAGCAGCGACCCGCAGTATGCGGATTCGGGCTACGTGCCGGACGCTCTCCGCCACACCGCCATCCTCGACATGAAGAACCAGCACATCTACTACATCACAGGCGGCGTAACGAACTACAGCAGGGCCGCAAACGCCAATACATTCGATCCAGGCGACGAGGCCTATCCGATGGGCGTGTTCGGCACGATATCAGACGATGCCGGCACGAGCTGCAACGCTTCGATGACCTCACATTCGCGCATCTACGCCGTGCGCATCTACGAGAACGGGGAGCTGGAGCCGAAGCACGAGTTCCTGCCGTATGCGGACGGCTCCACGGTGAGCCTCTACGATGTGAAGACCGGCCATGTGGCGGCCAAGGTTTCATCGACGATGGCCGAGCCGACCATCGGCGGCATGGGCGTGGACGGAGCGGAGAGATGGCTCGTCACGCCCATGGACGCAACCGTTGGGCGTACGCGCCTGACCACGCTTTCCGCCGCAGCAGCCGGTGCGGTGCGCTACAGGTGGACTCGCAACGGCGAGGTGATCGCAGGCGAGACGGGCTGCGAGCTTCCCGTCGCATGGCGTCACGCGAAAAAGGCCGATGTCTATGCCGTAACGCCAATCTATAGCGTGTGCGGCGTGGAGATCGAGGGCGCGCCGGTCTCGGCCGAGGTCACGAACGAGCCGGTAGGCCTGGTCATCACGGTGCAGTAGCGGCAATCTGCCTCGGTTGTTGTGGCAGGGTTTCGTGTTGGTGGGGATTGTGGCATAATGCGCGGCATGGGAGAAGGAAAAGCGAGAGTTGCCCGCGCTTGCTAACGGCTAACATCCGCTACCGTCTGGACTTCCGCCATTCGTAGGGGTTGACTGGGTCGGGTTTCGCCCAGAGGCCGCGCCTGGTGGCGCGGATTCATCGACCCAAATGCGCTACTTGGCAGCCTTCTTCTTATCTTCAAGGTACCAATCGGGGAATTTGCCAGTATGCTCCAATATGATTTCTGCAAGAACCTTCTTCTGCGGTGGCTGGAGTTGCTGCGCAAGGCTCCATATTGCGCGATCAGTGTCCCAGATGGCCCTGCCACAAGCAGACCTGAACCATCTTGCACGCAAATAAGCCTTTCGCCATTGCCCCCAGTCCTCCATTGTCAAAATGCGATGGGATTTCTGCCAATCTTCCTTGTGCCTTCGCATGAACTGCGCCGAGTCTCCAGGGCCTCGTTTTGCTTTCATCTCTGTCAGAAAGGTGGCGAGCAGTCTCCAAGATTCGATTGATGACGCGGTGTTCTGTGCGGAAATCGTACCTTCGATTAGTTGCGTCTTATGGCACAGCCAAGAAACATAGGCATCAACATCATTTGTGGGCATTGAAAACGATACCATTTCGCAAAACCATTTACTGTCGGATTCAGCATCGCATTTGACTACCGCCTGAGCGATTCTGTTTGTTGCCCCATGTCTGGGTTCCAACCTGATCTTGAACCGTGCGACGCCGTAGTTCTCAAGTTCCGCCCATCTGGCTTTCTTTTCCGCCATGGCATCTGCAAAGCAAGTGCACAGGACTGCATTTGCAACCATGATGCAGTACAGTTTAACGTTCAAGTCACACCGCATGATCAATTCTCCCTTATTGCCCTAAAGAAATTGTTTGTGGCCCTTTCGACAAGGCATCCCAACACGAATAACCGGGGAGGGCGCAATACTTCCGCAAGTATTCACAAATCAATATCAACCTCAACATCCTTTTTGTTATCGACTCCGATTGCACGGCTGGATGCTCCAACTGTCGAATCGGGGGCCTGTGCTCGCCGAGACATTGTCTGGAGATCGTATACAAGGCCTCTGGAGGCCAAGTCATCACGGTACCACGCGGGAACTCTGCCGGTGGCATCTATGATCATCTGTAGCAATGCATCTTTGCGCTGGTTGCTGAGATTGGCGCAGTCAGTCATAAGCTGACGCTCATATGTGAATTTGTAAAGTCCATTCATGAAGCCCCTGATTTCACGTGCATATTCATGTTGCCTGTCATACTGTGTGCGCTTTTGGTTTTCAACTTCGATTTCTTCAATGGCATTCCTCCGTGCCGCATCTGAAACGATCATTCCGCTGTACATAATAGTTGGAAGACGAGGCCCAAAGGCTTCAAAGTGTACCAGTTCGTCTTTCATCTGCAGCCACCAGCGGGATATTATCTCCCATTTAAACTCCAGCGACAGCGGCATGTCATCCGGCAGCCTTTCTGTCAGGTATCGGCACGCGATCATGCGAGCAGTCAACCCTGCAAAGTTACAGTCATATCTTTGCTTTGGAAGTGATAGGATGGCTTCAATGTATGCGCGTGAATTTGTCAGGCGATTGGTTGAATCGGACATGGAAAACACCCTACAGCATGTCGTGTGTGCGACGTTGGTGAATTCAACAAGAGATTTCGACCACGCCGCAACAAGTTCCGCAGCAAGCGCATCAAGATCTTTTGTGCGTACAGTATCGACGCAATTGCTTTTAGCGCTTCCATAGACTGACGAAATAAAGGCAATAATTCCGATGATAACGGTTAATGCAGGCTTTCTCATGGTATGACTACTCCATTCAATGTGAAAACATCATTTGTTGTGCGGACAAGTTGATGTGTGAATTTACGCACACCAGACCGTCCATCAAAGAAGATGGCCATGTCCTGTCTGACATGCTCTGCAAATGTGTCGACTTGTGGTGTCTCGCCTCTTGTTCCCTTTTCATTCCAGCCAAATGGCATGTTCCAGCTGATGTTGCCATTCGTCCACTCGCCATCTGTATCAAACGTAACCTGACCATCTGGCCTTATCTTTGGTATCGCTTCGCCGATTTGAGCAGAATCAGTGGCGAATAGATTGTCTGCGCCCACATCATGCCACCGCCCCGCACCGTTTGCCCGTGTATGCGCCCATATATTCGAGAAATATGGATTTGAGAAATGTCCGTCATGCATTCCTTCCTGGCATGGCACCTCTTCAATGGCGATGCCAGAAAATGAAACGTATTTTGGAAGGACATAATACTCAAACTCCATGCCGACCCATCCTGCCTCATTTGGATGTGGTCCATAGTTTTTTCGGCGTGCATCCATGGCCTGCACATTCTGCGGAGGTATAACGGATATTAACGGCGTGTATTCAACATCTCCGATGCTTGCTTTGATTGGATTGTTTTCCGGCTGCAGCGGACAAAAGTATTTGTTGATTACACCAGTCCAGTAATTTGATCCGTCACCAGTTACCATCCACGTCAGCTGTGGAGATGTCGGCAGCTGCCAGCACTGTATCGTTTCCCGCACGCCATATACATGACGCAACGGGCAATTACCTTCAGGCGCACTCTGATTTTCTCTGATTTCAACCTCCACAGCTGTTGCGTTGGCGGTTGTGGAATCTGTTTCGCCGCTCTCAAGGTCCGTGAACGTGACGGTCGCGAAGGCTCCGTTGGCGCACGGGCTGGCATTTGTCGCCTCGCAGTACGCCACCCATTCGATTTTCTCCTGGGCGCCTATTTCTGTCGGTCTTGGATCGCTGCCTGGCACTTCGCGAAGCCCTCCGCCTATCTGCACGTCGAGAGTCCCGCCGTTCGGGCCGCCGTAGGCGGTGACGGTGAGCTTCGTGGTCGTGGACTGCCGCTCGACGAACACGCCGGGCGAGGATTCGTGCCTGTCCTCGAAGATCACCACGGGCTTCTCGAACGACACGC
>CAMPAA010000214.1 GCA_946631345.1 uncultured Verrucomicrobiota bacterium | reverse complement strand
GCAACGCGCCGAAGACGGCCGCCAGAAGCAGCCCTGCACGGTAGCACGTGCGGCAGCCGCGTTCACTACCGGCGCCGAAGTACTGCGCCACGAACGTACCTGAGTATACCACCACCGACTGGAAGAACCCGACAAAAAGGAACGACAGTATTGAGGCGGGCAGCACCGCTTCGAGTGATGCCGTAGACTCGCGAGACAGGAACATGCGGTCGACAAACTGCATAACGGCGTTGTTCGCCATGCCGAGCGCCAACGGCCATGTCAGGCGGAAAACGTCGAGATATGCGCCAAGACGGCAACGCCACGTCATCGCCTTCGCCTTTCGGATGTGCCGGGAATGCCAAGGAGGCCCCGGTACTTCGCGACGGTGCGGCGTGCAACAGGAAAGCCCTGTGCCTTCAGCATCTCCGCCAACGTCTCATCGGAATGGGGATGAGCCCCGTCCTCCGCGTCAACAAGGGCCTTTAGAGCCTCATGCACCTTGTCCTTCGTAACCACCTCGCCGCCAGTCGTCTCGAACCCCTGCGTGAAGAAGCGCCGCAGCTCGACTGTTCCGCGCGGAGTGGATGCATACTTGTCGTTCACCGTGCGAGACACCGTGGTTGGGTGCACGCCAACCTTCTCTGCCACCTCTAGCATCGTGAGCGGCTTAAGGCCCTTCAGTCCCTGCTCGAAGAATCCAGGCTGCCGGTCGAATATCTCCTGCGCGACGGAGCGTATGGTCTCTTCGCGGTGGTCTATCGCCTCTATCAGCAGATGCGCCGCCGCCAGACGTTCGCGCAGATAATCCTTGGTCTCCTTCGGCACGGACGGATCCTCGATCATCTTGATGTATCGCGGCGATATGTGTATGTCGGGCAGGGAACGGTCATCGACCTCGGCCACCCATCGGCCGTCAACGCGCACGGCGTGAACCTCAGGCTTAACAATGCGGTTGGGATCGTCCGAGCCGATGTAGGCGCGCCCAGGCTTGGGATCAAGGGTGCGCAGCTCCCGGAGAACCTTCAGGTAATCATCATGTCCGATGCCGAGCGCACTGAGGATTCGATCTTCGCGTCCTGCGGCGACATCCTCCAAATGTGCTTCTATGAGCCGCCTGACTTCGTCCTCCCACGGCGAATCGTCCAACTTCTCCATCTGGGCGAGCAGACACTCCCTGAGATTGCGCGCTCCGCAGCCGATCGGATCAAACCGGCATATCGCCGCCAGCACGCGCAATACGTGGGCCTCATTCTCCCCCGTGACCATCACGATATCGGGAATCGAACCGACGAAATATCCGTCGTCGTTGATGTTTCCGATAAGCATCTCGGCAAGGGTACGATCCTGCTGTGGAATGTCGGAAACGGCAATCTGCGCCTCAAGATGCTCCTGAAGCGTCTCCTGCGCAACCTGGTTGTCGAAAAAGCGCTGCCGCCGCTCCACCGCCTCCTCGCCTGGATTCACCGAAGGCGTCGCCTCGTCTTCCGGCACCATCGAGTCGTACGATTCCTCGCGCTCAGACTGTCTGGCGACAGACTCCTCCATCGGCCGCTCGAGCGTATGCTCGATATCGTCGATAAGCGGGTTCAGCGATATCTCATGCACAATCTCCTGTCGAAGCTCCGGCAGGTTCATCGCCAGCATGCGGATCGACTGGCGCATGGCTGGCGCCAGCTGCTGCGAAAGTCGCTGACCCTGCTGGAGCGACGGAGAAAGCATTGAGGCCCCTTATGCAGTCTGCGCAAGGAAACGCAGATCGTTCTCGTACAGCCAGCGGATGTCGGGAATTCCGTACTTGATCATCGCAACGCGCTCCACTCCGAACCCGAACGCATAGCCTGAGACCTCCTCAGGGTTCCAGCCGACATGCCGGAAAACGCGCGGATCGACCATGCCTGCGCCTGCAATCTCGATCCATCCCGACTGCTTGCAAACCTTGCAACCCTTGCCCTTGCATACGTGGCAGCGAAAATCCACCTCCACGCTCGGCTCCGTGAACGGGAAGAAGTGCGGACGGAATCTCACGCCGCCATCGCCCATCATCTCCTTGGCGAAATAAGACAGAACGCTTTTCAGATCGGCGAGCGACACCGGCTTTACGTCGACGTAGAGCCCCTCGATCTGGTGGAAGTTTGCAGAGTGCGTGGCATCAGTCGTGTCGCGGCGATAGGTGCGGCCGGGGCATATCACGCGCACGGGTGGCTTGTTGGCAAGCATCGTGCGCACCTGCACGGGCGAAGTCTGGGTGCGCAGCAGCGCATCTGCCGCCAGCCAGAAAGTATCCGACCGGTCTTGCGACGGATGGTGCGGAGGCGTGTTGAGCGCCGTGAAGTTGTTGAACGGGCTTTCGATGTCAGGGCCGTCAGCGACGGTAAAGCCGAGACGCGAAAAGATGCGTGCCGACTCGGAAATCACCTTTGATATCGGATGCGCCGTACCAAAATCCGGCCACAGACCGGGCCGTGTGACGTCCACCTCCGCCGCCTTCTGGTCGCAGCCCCTTCCGCCGCCAGAGCCTTTTGCCGCGAGAGCGTCCTCAACCTCCTTCTTCCACGCCTGCACGGCCTTGCCAAACGCCGGACGATCCTCTTTAGGGACGTCCTTCATCGACTTTATAAGCGCAGGAATCGAGCCGTTGCGGCCAACGTACTTCACACGGAGCGCCTCCACGGCCTCCTTCCCTTCCGCTGCCGCAATCTCGGCCAGTGAAACCTTTTTGCCTTCTTCAAGTTCTGATAGTGTCATTTCGATCTCTCTTTGAATGGCTGTTAATTGTACCACAAACGGCGCGCCGACTACTCAACGGGCTCAAGCACGATGTTGCGGTATTCGATGCCGAACCCTTCGCTCTGGAGCTGGATGCGACCGGCGGACGGCTTGAGGTCGCGGAACTCCGCCACCTTCTTCCCGTTGAAGATAAAGACCGCCGTGTCTCCCTTGCAGACGACCTCCGCCTTGTTCCACTCGCCGATCGGGTTCTCGTTCGGAGACAGAGGCTGGGTCTTGAGGTTCTTCCAGTCAAGGTCCACGTCGCACCTGCGAACGCGGCCACAATCCTTCAGCTCGATCTCAGGGCCGTTCGGATCCCAGTGCTGCGACGGCTTACCTTTCGTTGCGGCGTCAACGTTGCCCTTGCAGGAGAAGTGCGGTGCATCGGTGCGGTTAGCCTTGTTGCCCACCACGATAAGGTCGCCGGAAGCGCCCTGTATCACGTTGTACTCGAACGAATACATCCAGATGCCTTTGCCGTATGCGCCGTCCGGGCCGTTAGAATGGAACAGTATGCCGCCGTCGCGCGCGGCCGTCTTGTTGAGCTGCACGTCATTGTCCACGTAACGGAACTCGAGCGTGAGCCTGTAGTCGCGGTAGGCGTCGCGCGTTGTGACGCATCCCATGTCCGTGCCGCTCACCTTGAGGGTAGACCCTTCAGCCGTGAACACGCTGTCGGGATCCATGTTGCGCTTCTGGTGCTTCTTGAGCCATGTGTACCAGTACTTGCCGATGTCCCCGTTCTCAAGGAGGCTCATGCGCTTCGTCACCTTCTTCGGCACAGGATCTACGGCCTCAACTCCGCCAGGCGCGTCCAGAGGGTCGGGTGCACAGCAGCAGCCTGCCGCCGCCAGCAAAACAGCACCACAAAGAATTTTCATGTCAGTCTCTCCATTTCGTTTTCCGTTGTAAAGCTTCTGCCCTTCAGGCCTTCTTGTAGCCGGTCGCGTTTGCATTCCAGGCGAACAGGAAGAAAAGCATGCCCACGATGGCGAATCCGCCTATCGAGAGAAGCGCCGCGTTCCAGCCGAGGTGCTGGCTTATGAGCGCGATGCCGAGGCCAGATACCGTTGTTGCCGCATATCCCATGATGCCCATGAAGCCGTTGGCCATCGCAGCCGCGTCGTTCGTGGCCTGCTGTGCCGCGACGATGCCGATGAGGGCCTGCGGACCGTAGATGAAGAAACCGGTGCCCATCAACAGGAGCGTAGCCTGCCAGATCGGGGCTCCGCCGGGCAGATACCAGAAGCCGAGAGCGCACAGCCCCGCGAAGAGCATGCAGAAGAAGCACGTGCGCACGCCGCGGCCCTTAAACACCTTGTCGGTGAACCAGCCCGCGAATATCGTGCCGACGACCGCCGCCAGCTCGAACGCGATTATCATGAGACCGCCCTTCGATACGTCAATGTGCTTGTATTCCTTTAGGAACGTCGGGCCCCAGTCGAGAAAACCGAAACGCACCACATAAACAAAGAAGTTCGCGAGCGCACACAGCCATATCACGCGGTTTCGGAATACGAGCCGACGTCTGTCGGCATCCGTCACCTTGCGTCCCTTTACGTCGCTAGCCTCGCCGCGCACGTCGGAGAGGTCAAGTTCGGGAAGCCCATCCTCGTGAGGGCCGTCTTTCACGCAGAAGAAGCAGAACACCGCAGCCAGACCGGCAAGCGCCGCCGGCACGTAGAAGCACCAGCGCCAGCCGAGACCCATCGCGAACAGCAGCGAGCACAGGCCGAGCGCCATCGCGGAGCCGAAGGAGTGGCTCGTGTTCCAGATGGACATCTTCGTGGCCAGCTCCTTGGGGTGTATCCAGTGCGTAAGCATCTTGGCGCATGGCGGGAAGCCCATGCCCTGCGTCCATCCGTTGACGATCCAGAAGGCTGCGAACAGGATCGTCAGCGACGTGCATCCGAAGAGGAGGTTCATGAGAGCCGAGAGCGCAAGGCCTACCGCCATGAATATGCGCCCGTTGAGCTTGTCCGCCCAGAATCCGTTCACAAAGCGGCTAATTCCGTACAGCACGCCGTGCACGGTGAGGATCGTACCGAGGGCCTCCTTGGTTATTACACCCTGCGCGAGCATTTCCGGCTGCGCCATCGACAGATTCTTGCGCGTCACATAGAAGAATGCGTATGCGATCATGCTGCAAAGGATGAAACGCCACTGCGCGGACTTGAACTTTCTTTCGGTCTCTGGGGACATCATTTATCCTTCCTTATTTCTTTAGATTTGCGAAACGCCGCTGTCTGCGGTTCGACACGAAGCGCGAGGCGGCCACCAGCGCGCAGGTGAACACCAGCATCAGCGTGGAAAGCGAATTGATCACCGGCATCTGGCGGGAGTGCTTGATCATCGAGTATATCTTAAGCGGTAGCGTGTCCGCACCGGGGCCGGTCACGAAGAACGTTATCACAAAGTCATCGATTGAAAGCGTGAACGCGAGAAGGCCTCCCGCC
>CAMPAA010000213.1 GCA_946631345.1 uncultured Verrucomicrobiota bacterium | reverse complement strand
ACGCCAGCCAGTCGGCGCACACGGACGCGCCGGCGGGGGCGTCGAAACCGAACGTCTCGTCCGTGCCGACGCCCGTCAGCACGAAGCCGCGCCGGAAATCGTCGGCGTCAAGCGTCCGCGTTGTGTTCGGCGATGTGATGGGCGTGAAGCCCGTCCACACGTCCGCAACAGGCGCAGCACCTCCCGATGCGCCGCCATGCGTTGGTTGGATATCGCCAGTCAACCCCTGATTAGGCGATTCCGTGACAGTTCCTGGCGAATCCAACGGCTTAAGCCCGCTGCCGGAACCATTCACCATCTGGATGTTGTTGGTACCACCGCCTCCATCGCCACCTCCGGCCTGCGGCTTCGTCGCGCACAGCATGAACAGGCCGCAGAACACGAATCCAAGAACCGCCTTTCCGTGTCTTGAATGATTCCGGAAAGTCCTGCGCACATCCTGAAATGGTGCGAAGCCGATTTCGCGCAAGACGAGTACCGCCCACGCGACGAAACACGCCGCCGCGCCGGATATGAGAAGCATTGTCCAGAGCCGCGTTATCCGTCACCTCACGATAAACTTCATTCCGCCGTGGTCGCTCGCCACGAACACAATCTCGCCGGGCGCATCCACGCCGCGCCGCGTCACCTTCGCAATGTTCCAATCGCGACGGTACAGCCATTGCGGGGCATACGCAAGCGCCTCGTCAAACCTCGCCACTCCGTCGCACACGACACTTGCAGACCGCGTGCCTGAACCTCCCGCCGCCGCACGAAGCTCGATGCGATGGAAAGCGTTGGTTGCGCTAACGGCTTCACGGTAACGCCGCCCGCCCTTCACGTCCTCGATGAAGCTATCACCGGCGCGCCAGCCGATGGAAAAATCCGTCTCGTTCAGAGAAAGGTCGCCGTCGCCGTCCGCATCGCGACCGAAGGCGACCTGAACGCAGTTAGACTCCGTGCCCGCGAAGTCAATCATCACCTCAAGCTCGCGTACATCGGAAAGAAGCGTCGCGCAAGGTACGTTCGTACACACTTCCGTATCGGCGTACACCGGATCCGGCAGCTGCGGCAACGACAAAGGTTCCGCGACGGCATATCCGATGTTCAGAACAATGAAGCAGAATGTGGCCCATTTCATGGCTGTACATTATACCAAAAATACTACTATACCATAGCGTTTCAGGACACCATGTCCAAAAACGATACAAATGATAGCATTGCTCGCCTCTCGAGTCAACGGGGTAATTGCCCCCTAATTCAGTTCGCGCACCGCCGCCCGTGAGTCGAAATGTGGTATAATCATGCGGCATGAATACCAGAACACTCATCGTTGCAGCAGCCGCCCTTGCCGTTGGCGTGGGCATTGGCTGGGTGGTCAAACCTGCGCCAGAGGCAACCCACCCCGCCGAAAACAGGGAGATTCAGGGAAGGAAGGCTCGCATCGCGGAATCCAGGTCGCGCGTCAAGATGGTCACGACCATCGTCACGAACACGGTGCACGATACGGTGACAAACACAGTGGAGGTCGTGCGCGAGCAGAGGCGCGGGCCAGAGGCATGGCAGGAGGAGATGGAGCGTCTCAAGGAGGAGAATCCGACTGAGTACGCCGCCCGCACAAACCGCATGGCGGTTTTCCGCAAACAGATGCTCCAGCGCGCGGAAAACCGCCTGGAGACTCTTGCCTCAATCGACACGACCGGATGGTCCAAACGGCAAATCGCCACCCACGAGCGTTATCAGGACCTCATAGCGAAGCGCGAGGAGCTGATGGACATTCTCCGCCCTGACAGCGGCGCGACAGAGGAGCAGAGGCGGGATGCCGCAATGCAGATGCGCGAACTGTGGCGCGAACTCCACAAGACAGGAGCGGCGGAACGCGAAACGCTAATGAGCCAAACGATAAGGGCGCTGGGCTACAGAGGCACCGAAGCCAAGGAGATTCAGGAGACGATCAAGACCATCTACTCCACCACGCAGGACTGGGGCGGCCATCATGGCGGCGGCCAGAGAGGTGGCGAGCCGCTTCCCCGGCACCGCTAAAGCGCCTCCTCCTGTGAACGAAGAAAGTCTTTCGCAAGCCCGATTCCCTCGACTGTCTCCAGCCCACCTACGGCTTCCGCGAGTTCGCTTCGCGCGATGGTGTACTCCTCGGTACCCTTGCGGTGTGTGAACACAAACTCGAACGCGCCAGGATAGTTGAAAAGCGTCACAAGCGTATCCGCCAGGTCGCCCATCGGCGGCAGGTCGATATTCGTGGCGTCGAAAGAGTATGAGAGGTGCGTACCCACGCCCTTCTCGCTCTCCAGTTTCACTCCGCCGCCGCAGGCCTCGCATATCTGCTTGAGCAGAGGAAGGCCAAGCCCCACCTTGCGCTTGTCGTGCTTGCCCGGCTCGGTGTAGAACGGGTCGAACGCACGCTTGACGGTGGCGGCGTCCATGCCCTTGCCGTTGTCGCGGATATCCACGGAAATGCGTCCGTCGGCCTCGGTAACTGAAACCTCAACCTTCGCAGCGCCGGCCTCGATGGAGTTCTGGGCCGTGTCAGCTATTACGTCTGCCAATGTCGCATGCATGGCGTCACCTCTCGCAGGGCGGCAGCTCATGGAGCGCCAAAGCTGCGGCGTACTGCGCCATCGGAGTGACGACAATCGCCACGTTCTCCCGCTTCGCGGCCTCTGCCATGTCCGGCGGCACCGGGCGGTTGTGGCAGATTACTATCACTTTTATGCCCACCAGCGTACACACGGCGATGGTGTTCAGGTGGTTCTGCACGGTGATCAGCACTGATTCATCGCCCGCATGCCCCATCACGTCCGACAGAAGGTCGCCCACGTATGCGCTCGACACTTCCGCGTCCGGAACATCCACGGCAACGCTTCCGCCAATCTTATCGGCAATCTCCTTGAGTTTCATCTGCTCTTCTCCTTGCGCCGGAAACGGCGGCATCGTGCGCGTCAGTCGAGAACGCGGTCGAATTCGCCGCCGCCCTCCCCGCTTTCGCCGGCGTCACCGGCATCGACGGCACGCTGCGGCTTCACCTTTGGCCTCTCGCCGAACAGCACCGTCCCGAGCCGCACCCATGTGGCCCCTTCCTCGACGGCAACCGTGTAGTCTCCGCTCATGCCCATCGACAGACGCGGAAAGCGTGCGCCAAACCTCTCCTCCATGCCATCGCGCATCTCGCGCAGCCGACGGAAGAACGGTCGCGTCTCCTCGATCTTCTCATGAGGAAAGAACGGCGCCATGGTCATGAACCCTTCAAGCGTCAACGACGGGCACGCCGTGAGCGCATGCTCCACCGCCGCAGGCACTTCCGCCGGACTCATCCCGTCCTTCGACCGTTCGCCCGACACGTTAACCTCCAGCAGAACGCGCGGCCTTTTCCCCATCTCGGCGGCGATGCTCTCCATCCTGTCGAGAAGGGATATCGAATCTATAGAGTGGAAGCACTCGAAAATCGCAAGCGCATGGCGTACCTTGTTGCGCTGCAGATGCCCGATGAGGTGCCATTCAGGGCCGGACACCGAAAGCGGCTGTTTCCATGCAGCCTCCTGAACCTTGTTCTCGCCGACGATCCGCAGTCCGCCCTCCCACGCCTCGCGAACGACCTCCGCGCCATGAGTCTTGGTTACCGCGATAATCTCCACATCAGCCGGATCGCGCCCGACCCTGCCACAGGCGGCGGCGATGTTCGCCTGCACGTTTTCAAGTATCTTTCCGAAATCTTCCATCACAATCGACCTTTCATCAACGGATTGCGCCGCATCGGCAACGCCGGAGCGCTACTTGCTGATCGCGTCTTCGCGGCCCTTGCCGGATGCCGGCAGCGTGAAATCGGCCGGTCTGCCCTTCACCTGGCGCGCCAAGAAATCGAATGCCGCAGGGAAGTTCCCTCCGTGCCCGCCCTCGAACAGGGTGAGCCGCACATTGCCGGACGTTCGCCGGAAATGGATGGTGTTCTTCGCTGCGTAGAACGGATCCTTCTGGCTCTCGCCCTTGAGCGTGGACGGAATCTTCTGCGTTTCCTCGATGGCCGCAATGTCCGCCTCCGACACTCGGTCCTTTTCATCGGCGAGCGCATTGAACGCGCGTATGGCGTGCCCCACCGGAACCGACCCCGTCCACCCGTCGTGGATGCCGGTGACGATGTAGACCGGCACACCCGCCTTTTTCGCGTTTGCGAGCCATGTGAGCGGAGAACGGCGGCTGTACTCGTCCGGCTTTTCCGCAGGCGTGCCGCCGCAAGCCTTCTCCATCATCTTTGCGTACACTTTGCCGCGCCCTGGATGCGCGAGAAGCGAATCGGCATGCCACCTTGCGAGATCGGATATCGGGCAGAACGCCGCGCAGCCCGCCCAACCCTCTGGATGCCGCCCCGCCATCAGCAGCGTCATGTGCCCGCCGCCGGAGCCACCGACTATGTACACACGGCTGGCATCGACCTTGACGCGCCCCTTCGCGTATTCGACGGCATCCAGTATGTCCTGCACGGCGAGGTCGCTGCCGCATGCGGGCGGAGTCTTGTTCGGCCCGCGGAAGTTTGGGCCAACCATCGCCCAGCCGCGCTTCTGCGCATAGCGGAGGCTTGGGGCGTAGTTGGCCTTGGTGGTATAGTCCATGCTCCATGTGTGAAGCCCCACTATCAGCGGCACGGCCTCGGTCTTTGCCTTCTCCGGCGCCCAGAACCAACACGGCTGCATCGACCCGTCTACGGACGACTTCACGCGCACGAGAAGTTCGTCGCCGAACGGCTCCGCCTTCTTCTGCTTCTTTGCGGCGGCTTCCGCCGCTCCGATCGCACATGCGGCGAATATCATCGATGCCGCGATGAGTTTCGTTTTCATGGTCTGAAACACTCCCTGAACGGTCAGTCCTTTGGCCAGTATCTGTCGATGTACTTTGACGGGATGCCAACCTCGTCCTTCGCGAAGCAGTCGGCGAGGATGCGCCAGCCGAGATCGAGCGCCTGCTCAAGCGAGATGTTGACGGAGAGATCCATCATCTCCTGCTCGAACTTCGCGCCGTACTTCAGCAGTTTCTGGTCCCATGCGCTCATCCTGAAGCCCATGGACTGCTTTTCGAGCGTCTCCTTGTACGAGGCGTAGAGTTTGATCATGGCGTCCATCACGGTACGGTGGTCGTCGCGGGTGTTCTTGTTCACCTGCTGCTTGAGTCGGCTAAGCGAACCGAACGGCTCGATGCGTCCGTTGCGCAGGTAGAACTGCCCTTCCGTTATGTAGCCCGTGTTGTCCGGCACGGGGTGCGTCACGTCGTCGCCCGGCATCGTGG
>CAMPAA010000212.1 GCA_946631345.1 uncultured Verrucomicrobiota bacterium | reverse complement strand
GGCGGAACCCGCAGGGTGGTTGCGGATGTTTCACGGCGGTCGAGGCAACGCCTCGTAACCGGACGTGAAACAGACGCAACCGATCGCCGACAGGCGATCCGCCATGTCGACGGCGTTCGTGGTCGCGCGTATGCGCCATTTCATCTTTGCGCCGCTTTGCGGCGTGCGGTTGCTGTGCTTTCTGCCGTCGCTTCAGCACATTGGTCAGGGTCAGTCAAAAAATGGGTAAACTCCAGGCAAAAATGCGGTTGAAAAAAAAAATGAATATGGTATCATGCGCGGTGTTTTTCTTTTCACATGAATAGGAGCGTTTGCAAATGAGAGGCGCAATAGCGTACATCACCTTGATCGCTGCGGGTTCGGCACTGGCCGGAAGCGTGTCGTCACGGACTGTCAGCGGCTATCTCGACAACGGCGAGATGCCGGCTGCGCGCGTTGTTGGCGAGGGCGGCACGGTGCCGCTCGAGCTGGCTGGCGAATGGTTCGGCTCAGGCGCGTGCGAACTGCTGGTTGACGGCGTTTCCGTGGCGAGTTCCGACGGCTCCGCAATTACTTACGCGCTCGCCGGGGCGGAGGGTACATGGCGCACGTACCGCATCACCCTGAAGTCCGCCGAGGGCGAGATTGAGCGGCTTGTCACACTCTATCCGTGGGCCGGGTTCGCCTGCTCGATGCACCATATGTCCGTGAAGAACGATCTTCTCGATTCGTCGCCGGCCGGCACGCCGCGCAAGGTTCCGTTCGGGAAGGCGGTGCCTGTGGCGTGGTCCGGGCTGTGGAACGAGGGCGCGGACAGGTCGGTGGTCACGCTGTACGCCGGGCACGGGACCGGCGGCGCGAAGCTCGCCGTGCCGGTGGAGGTGGACGAGGTCTCGGAAGGGGAGTGCGCGGTAGGCCCAAAGGCGCCGCCGATGCCTTCCGGCGACTACACGCTCACGCACTTCGACGGCGTGGAGACGCTAACTGCGTATCTGCGCGTGAACAGCGGACGCATGGTTTTCACTATAAGGTAATAGTCTGAACAAGGAGAAACTGAAATGGACATGAAGAGACTTGTGGCGGTCTTGGCGGCCGCTTGCGGGGCGAGCGGGATGTTCGCCGCCGCCGTGGACGCAATGACGCAGGATCCGAACGTGACCGTGACGTCGCTTTCGGCGCGCCAGCGCTATCCGTGGAACGGCAAGGTCGATATCGACTTCTCGTTCACGTGCGACATCCCGGAGGCGTTCGCGTTCATCCAGTTCAAGGCGACGTACGTGAACAAGGCCGGCGAAAAGGTGTCCATCCCCATGAAGACGTTTGACCAGGTGCCGATTCCCTGGTGCACCAACGCCGGTGCGTACCGCGTGACGTGGGACTCCACCGCCGACGCCCCCAACCTCCTCGCGACGAACATCGAGTACACCGTCACCGCAAACATGGCGAAGTACATGGTCGTGGACCTGTCGAAGGGGAAAAACGGCCCGTTCCCCATCTCCTACTATGAGGAGGTGCCGGACTTCCCGGGCGTTGAGAAGGGCAAGTGGGACGACTACCACAAGACCACCAATCTCGTCCTGCGCCTCATCCAGCCGGGGCAGTTCGTTCAGGCTTGGAGCGACAGCGACAACAACCGTGAAGGTCTGGCGCATACCGCGATTCTCACGAAACCGTACTATATCGGAGTATTCGAGCTTACGCAGGAGCAGATGTATCTTATGACAGGATCGTATGGCTTTTCTGACGTTTTCACTGGCGGGAACCGCAAGTTGCGCCCGACCTCCGTGTCATACGCCAGCATGCGCGGAACTGGTTTTAACGGCACCATAAATTGGCCCATCACAGGGTCGGAGGTGTCCGAGACGAGTTACCTCTATGGTTTTCGCCAGAAGACGGGGACGGACGGATTCGATCTTCCCACCGAGTGCGAGTGGGAATACGCCTGCCGTTGTGGCGGTGCGGCGAGCGGATTCTTCAACGACGGCAGCGACGCCGGGATTCCAACCAGCACGAAGTTCACCACGGTCGAGAACGGCAACGCGGCGCTGGAAAGGCTCGGCAGATACCGGCACAATGGTGGCTATGCCGTGACATTTGACGAGGAAGGGCAGACCAACATGTATACGACTGTGGCCAGAACGTGCGATGAAAGCAACGGCACGGCGGTTGTAGGCTCCTATGAACCGAATGCATGGGGGCTTTACGACATGCACGGGAACGTGTCCGAATGGTGCAACGGCGTATGGCCAGGGACATGGGCGACATGGCTCGACAGTGAAGGATACTACTGCCATGGAATGTATCCGCTCACGGATGATGTGGGGCCAGCATCCCAAACTTGGGGACAATACAGCTATCGCATCGCGCGCGGCGGCAAATGGTCAAGCCCCGCCTGGTACTGTCTCATCCCCCGTCGTGGGACGGTCGGCGAATGCCTCTACACGGAAGGTCAGGCGGCTGGCGTTCGCCTCTGCTGGCGTTTTCCGACGCCGGCGCAGACGCAGGAGTGATGATTTGAGATATTCGCATCCATGATGAACAGCATATTCTTTGCCGCTGCGCTGGTGTCGTCGGTGACGTGCAGCGGGCCGTCCGGCAGGGCAGGGGCGGATGCCGAGGTGCGTCCGCTCTTTGACGGAGGGCGTTCGGCGTGGGTGGTCGTGGTGCCCGACGGCGCGGCGCGTCCGCTTCGGTATGCGGCGGAGGAGCTTACGAACACGCTCGCGAAGATATCCGGGGCGCATTTCGGGGTGGTTGCGGCGTCCGAGGCACCGCGCCGGAACGTGATACGGCTGGAGGCACCGGCGAAGGAGGCGCTTGAGGACGAGTTCTCGGTGTCGGCGGCGCCCGGCGAGATCGTCCTGCGCGGGAACTCTCCGCGCGGCGCGCTGTTCGCCGCCTATGCGTTCCTGCGCGACTGGATGGGCGCGCGGTGGTACTGGCCCGGGGCGGACGGGGAGTTCCTGCCGAAGCTCGGGCGCTACGACGTTGCGGCCGGGCGCAGGGAGTACAGGCCGTTCTTCAAGCTGCGCGAGATGTCAATCTGCTCCGTGTGGCGGCACCGCCATCCGGATACCGAGCGCTGGCTGGCGCGCGTGTTCCTGAACTGCGGCGTGAACACGCCCGAGATAAAGGAGGACGTAGGCTGCGTGCGCCGCGCGAGCGGCCACTGGGTGACGCTCCCGCTGGAGATGAAGAGGCGCGAGGCACTTTTCGCGGAGCATCCGGACTGGTTCTCGCTCCTCGGCGGCAAGCGCGACATAAAGGGCATCGCGGGATGCTGGAGCAACGACGGGTTCTTCTCTTACACGGTGTCGAACCTCGTGGCGGACATACGCGACAAGAGGGCCGTGCTCGCCAACTACTTCGTGGCGGACATCGTGCCGCGCTGCGAATGCGCGGACTGCACGCGCGACCCCGACAGGTCCGCGCGCTGGTGGAACTACTATGCGCGGCTGATCGACGCCATCCGCAAGGAAGTGCCCGGGATGCACTTCGCCGGGCTTGCGTACCAGGAGTACCGCGCCATACCGGGCGTGAAGGTGAAGAACCTCGACCATGTGGAGTCCTGCCAGTACAACCGCTGCTACTACCACGCGCTCGGCGACCCCGACTGCGCGATGAACGCCCGGTCCATGAAGGAGTTCCGTGGATGGGCGGAGCAGGCGCCGCTTGCGCTCTACGGCTACGAGTTTGACGTGTTCGGCCATCCGCTGTACCTGCCGATGTGGAGGGTGTTCGCCGACGAGATGCGAGTCTTTCGCGACATGGATCTCCAGCGCGTGAAGACGGAGTACAACGTAGGCCTCCATCGTCTGGCCGGCAGGAACCCTCCGCCCAAGTCGCAGATAACGCAGCTCGCATCGCGCCTCGCCCACTATGCCTGGGCGATGGCGGCGTTCGACCCCGATATCGACATGGAGGCGCTCGTGGGCGACTTCTGCCGCCACGTGTACGGCGGCGGCGCGACGGACATGCAGGCGTACCACGGCCTCATGGCCACGGCCTGGGGCGGGATGAAGACGCACATAACATACTTCGGCAACCCGCCGCGCGGCGCAGCCGACCGCATGATCACGCCGGCGCTGGCGGCATCCGCCCGCGCGCACCTCTCCGCCGCCGCCAAGGCGGCAAAGGGCGACGCGCGCGCATCGGCCGAGATCGCGCTCGACGCCGAGTGCTTCGAAAACTGGGCTAAGCTCGCCGAGGAGGCGCGTTCCGGCGGCGTGATGCACGACCTGAAGGAATTTCGCGAGGACGCGTTCAACATGGTGCCGTGGCTCAAGGCCAAGGCGAAGAAGGGCAAGCCCCAGCCCACGCGCTTCAAGGTGTATCGCGGGGCCGATGCGCTCTACGTGCTGGCGGAGTGCGAAGAGCGGGAGAACCCGGCGTTCAACCGGGGAACGGCGAAGAACGACGCCCACGACTGGGGCTCCGACTCCATAGAGTTCTTCATCGACACTGGCGACGGCGCGTGCAGGCAGATCGCGGTCACCCCCGCAGGCGGCGTTTGGGACGCGAAGGAGGGCGACATAAAGTGGAACTGCGGGGCGCGCGTGCGCCCGTTCTCCGAGGACGGCAAGTGGCTGCTTGAGATGTCGTTCCCGTACGGCGCGTTCGGCGGCAAGCCCAAGACGGGCGACAGGTGGAAGTTCATGGCCATACGCAACGCAGGGAAGGATTCCAAGTTCAGCTCGTGCGGCTGGCCGGTCAACGCGCACCGAGATTTCAGTTCCGCCGCCACGCTCGTGTTCAAGTGAGCATCGCAGGGGGATTTCTGCTATAATACGCGCCCAGGAATGAAGATAACGAGGGAAGCGTACGGGGAAAACCTCTTTTCGCGCATCGGCCGCGCAGGCAGGCTGATGGCGGAGTCGCTCGCGTACGCGCCGCACGTGCTCATCAACCGCGATGCACGCCGCGCGATGCTCTTCCAGCTGTACTCCACGGGCATCCGCACGCTGCCTGTGATCACGGTGGTGGGCCTCTTCACGGGAATGATCCTCGGCCTTCAGGTTGGGCTGGCGCTCAGGAAGTTCAATCAGGAGATGTATCTCGGCGCGGCGGTGATGATAACCCTCATCCGCGAGATGGGGCCGTTCGTCACCGGCATCTGCCTGTCGGCCTGCGTGGGGTCGGCTATGGCGGCGGAGCTGGGCACGATGACCGTCAACGACGAGGTGGCGGCGCTCGAGATCATGTCCATACCGCCGGTGCGCTATCTCGTGGCGCCGCGCATGATGGCGCTGCTGGCGATGAGCCCGCTTCTTGCGTTCTACGCGTGCGTGCTCG
>CAMPAA010000211.1 GCA_946631345.1 uncultured Verrucomicrobiota bacterium | reverse complement strand
GCGTGCACATGGAGTGCGTCACGCCCTCCAGCGCATCCTCGATCGGATGCGCGAAATCGTACATCGGATACACGCACCACTTGTCGCCGAGATGGTAGTGTGCCACATGCCGTATGCGGTACAGCACCGGGTCGCGGAAGTGGATGTTGGGCGAGGCCATGTCGATCTTCGCCCTCAGGCACCATTCGCCGTCGGCGTACTTGCCGTCGCGCATCTCGTGGAATATCTGGAGGTTGCGTTCGGGCGAGGTGTCGCGCGACGGCGATGGACGGCCGGGCTTCTCCGGCACGCCCCTGTACTCCTTCCACTCATCCTGCCCGAGATTGCAGCAATACGCCTGACCGCGCCGGATCAGCTCCTCGGCAATGGCGTACATGCGCTCGAACATGTTGCTGGCGTTGTAGAAGCCGGGTTCGCCGGAATCGCCCTCGCCTGACCACTGGAAGCCGAGCCAGCGGATGTCGTTCTTGATGTTCTCCGCGTACTCGTCCGACTCCTTGGCGGGGTTCGTGTCGTCGAGCCGCAGGTGGCATTCGCCGCCGAACAGCTCGGCCATGCCGAAATCGACGCAGACCGCCTTAGCGTGGCCGATGTGTATGTAGCCGTTCGGCTCGGGCGGGAAGCGCGTCACCACCTTGCCGCCTGTGCGCCCCTCCGCGACGTCGGCCTCAATCCACTGCCGGAGAAAATGCCGGCTGGTATCCGACTCTTCCATCTTACCAGCCAATGTTGATGAACGGCCAGAACGTCCAGTCGCGGTCCGTAACCACGTTCACCAGGCCGAGCTGGCAGCCGTAGAGATGGTCGGCGACGTTCACAAGGCCGAGCTGCAGGCCGGCGGCATCGCCCTCGGCGGTGTTCACGAGGCCGATCTGCACGCCTGCGACATCGGTGCCGATTCCGTTCCAGATCGCGCCAAGCTGTGCGCCGCACATGCGCTCGCGCACGTACCCGGCAACCCCGAGGTCGAGACCGTACAGCTCATGGCACTCTCCGTATATTAGCGAAAGGCGGCCGCCATAGATGGACGAAGTGGGCGTGGGCAGCTGGCCGGGCGAAAAGACGGACAGCATAAAGTAGCCGTCGGCATCGGCGCGGAGCGAAACCGCAGCCAGCGCGATGGCCAGCGCAAACAGAATCTTCTTCATTGACTTCTCCTTTGTTGTTGTTGAAAACAGCGGCGAATTATATCTTTATTCACCGTCCTTTGCAAGCGTGCCGTCGGTGCGGCGCTTTGCGAGGTAGTTCCGGTCGTAGAGCAGGGCTGCATTCATCACCACCAGCACGGATCCCGCGTTGTGGACGAGCGCACCGGTGACGGGCGTGAGCACGCCCAGCACCGACAGCGTGATCGCCGCCGCATTAATGCACATGGATATCGCTATGTTGAGCTTGATCAGCCTCACACATGCCGCCGAGAGTCGCTTCAGATAGGCAAGCTTCGAAAGGTCGTCGCCGACAAGCGCAATGTCCGCCGCCTCAACGGCGATGTCGCTCCCCATTCCTCCCATCGCGATGCCAACATCTGCGGTCTTGAGCGCCACGGCGTCGTTCACGCCGTCGCCCACCATGCAAACTTCGCGTCCGCATCTCTGCATCTCCTCGATGGCCGCCGCCTTCTGTTCGGGCAGAAGCCCGGCGCGCACGTCAGACACCTCCAGCGACGCCGCCACCGCCGCCGCGGTTCCCGTGTGGTCGCCGGTGAGCAGGCATGAAGCTACGCCCTCATCCGCCAGCTCGCGCAGCGTGGCCCTCGCCTCCGGCCTCGGAGTGTCGGCGAGCGCAACAAGCCCGATTGCGCAACCATCAGCAGCCACGAGCACCACGGCCTTGCCCTCGCCGCGAAGCTTCGCCGCCGCCCCCTCTGCCGCAGATACGTCCGCAACGCCGTTCGCGCGGAGCCACGCCGCCGTGCCGCAGAGCACCTGCCGGCCGCCGACCGACCCCTTCACGCCATGCCCGGGCGACATGGCAAACCCCTCCGCCGGGGGCGGTGGCGTCCCGGTCGCCGCCACGATAGCCTTGGCGAGCGGGTGTTCGGATGACGCCTCGACCGCTGCAGCCAGCGCCAGCACGCCGTCCGCCGAAGTTTCGCCGTCTATCGGTTGCACGTCCGAAACCGAAAGCCGCCCCGTTGTGAGCGTGCCTGTCTTGTCAAGGCAGGCCACCGTAACGCGCCCCATCCTCTCCAACGCCTCTCCGCTCTTTATGATCACTCCATGCTTCGTCGCCTGCCCGATCGCCGCCATTATCGACGTAGGGGTTGCGAGCGCAAGCGCGCATGGGCAGAACACAACGAGTATAGTCACCCCGCGCAGAAGACCGATCATCATATCACCGTACCACGCCCATACGCCCAACCCCGTGAGCACCGCCAGCGCAAGCGACACCGGAACGAGGATTGCCGCCCACTTGTCGGCGATGCGCTGCATCGGAGCCTTCTTCCGCTCAGCCTCCTTCACGAGCCTGATCAGCTTCTGGATTGACGAGTCCACACCCGCCCTGGTCACGCGTATCGTCACCGCGCCGAACCTGTTGACGGTGCCGGAGAACACCTCATCACCCACCGCCTTGTCCACGGGCAGGGATTCGCCGGTCATCACGCTCTGATCGACGGTGGTCGCACCCTCGGTCACCACACCGTCCACCGGAATCGTCTCACCCGGAAGCACGCGTACGCCATCGCCGACCTCCAGACTCTCCGGCGGGACATCGCGGAACCTCTCTCCTTTCGCAAGGCACTTTGGACATGTCACAACATACCGTGCCGTTGTCGGCACGAGCGAGACGAGCTTCGTAAGCCCCTTCTTCGCCCGCCGGAGGGTGTGGGCCTCTAGCATCTCGCCGAGCGCCATTATGAACGCAACCTCGCCGGCGGCGAATATCTGCCCTATGGAGAGGCACGCCACCATCGCGCAGGAGATCAGCAGTGGCGAGATGATGCGCCGCCCCACGAACAGCGCTTCAAGGGCTTCGCGCATTATCGGAAGCCCACACACGAACACCGTGATGAACGCCGGATTCCACCAGTCAACGTGCGTCGAGCCCGCCGCATGACAGCCGTGCCCCGTCAGGACGAAACTCGCCACAAGGCACGCCCCGCTCACCGCAAGGAACGGCCAATGCTCCAGCAGTTCACACAGGCGCTCGAGCCATGCACCGAACCCCTTCTCGGCTCCCTCGTCCAACTCTTCCTTCTCGGCCTTCGCCGCAAGGCTGCAGCAACTTCCCATATTTCTTTCTCCTTCGATACTTATACCCGTATGGGTATATGGCGATGGATGCAAATACTCTCCTGCGATTCCTTCATCATGGCGGTCAAGCCATACCCGCAAAATGCTCAAGGGCGTCGGCAAAGTTCTCAATGGTTGTGTCGGCGTCGCCGTTCTCGATGCCTTCACGCACGCAATGGCGGAGATGGCCTTCCAGAATCATCAGGCCTATCCTGTGTAGAGCGCCGTTTGCGGCGCTGAGCTGGGTAAGGATGTCCTCGCAGGGGACATCCTCGCCAATCATCTTCTGCACGCCGTTGAGCTGGCCGATGATCCGGTTTATGCGGACCTTCAGCGCGCTGGCGTCACCCATGCAGTATCGCATTGTCTTCTCCTCCTCAAAACAAACGGATGCGCATTATACCCCAAGGGGTATACACTGTCAACCACTTCCGCACAACGCCACCCCGCCGCAAGAATGGCGCGGCAAATCGCCATGAAAGCGTCGCGCGAACAAAAAAAAATCAGGGCCGACGTTTTTATCCGCCGACCCCAACCGCAGCCCGCAAACGGGTGCTTCAAAAAATCCTGCGCATGGCTTCAGCGCCCCCTTCGGTTCCGCCTCGAAACGTGCCACTTCGTCAACAGAAGAGTCGATTATCACTAATCGCGGCCGCTCGTTAACTTCGCCTCCGGAAAAACATCCGCCGATTACACAGTTTCAAGACCCCTCCAGAAACCCAGAGAAGGCCTGATGAATTTCCGCGAGAAAAGATATCAAATCCCGCCCTTCAATGCAAGCATATTTTTCCACAAAAAGACCCTTGCGTACAAAGCCGTGTTTTGGTATACTTTGCATCGTTTTTTATTTGGGGATATAGCTCAGTTGGTAGAGCGTCTCAATGGCATTGAGAAGGTCAGGGGTTCGACTCCCCTTATCTCCACCATTCCGATTGTGTGCAAAATACAAGGGTTTCCGCGTGTTCTCCTCTACGCGGCGGCCCGCCCGGAGAAGGGTTGGACGGGTGTTTTACAACACTTTACAACACTCCGCCGGGTTCAAGCCCGCAAGGGCGGAAAGTGTGCGCACAAATGAAACTGAAGCAAACGGGGTCGGTTTTCGACAATCACGGCCTCTGGTATTACTCCGTGCAACTGCCCGGAGAAAAGAAGCGGCGGCAAGTGCCGCTCAAGGCTCCCGGCGCGAAACATACGCTGCGGACGGATCGCCCGCGCAAGATGGCCGAAGAGGCCGCCGCGCGGTATTGGGAGGAACATACCCGCCAACTCAAACGGCATGAAACGACAGGCGCAAACGTCGCCGAATTGTGCGCCCTCTGGGACGCCCATTGCCGCGAATACTACAAGGGTACAAGCACGGCGACAAACGCCGTCCTCGACGTGCGCCTGTTCCGCGAATTGTACGGCTCGGCGTCGCTTGCCGAATTGACGCACGGCGACATGCTGCAACTCCGGGACGCCCTTGTGCGCTCCGGGGTTTCCCGCCACACGGTAAACCGCCGCCTGTGGCGCGTGAAGTACATGCTCTGCTGGGCGTTGGACGAGGCTCTTATCCCGGCGACGGTCAAGGCCGAATTGACGCAAGTACGCGGCGTGAAGCGCGGGCGGTCTGCCGCGCCGGAACGCGCCCCCGTGCGCCCCGTTGACGACGCCACAATCGCGGCGACGGTCGAACACATGATGCCAAACACGGCTGACATGGTGCGCGTCCACCGATTGACGGGGATGCGCCCGTGCGAATTGTGCGCCCTGCGCTGGTCTTTGATCGACACAAGCCGGACGCCTTGGGTGTACCGCGTCCCGGCGGAGGTCAATAAAAACGACTGGCGCGGGGAATTGGGCCAGCCGCGTGTCGTCTGCATTGGCCCGAAAGCGCGCGCGATTCTCGAACGCCACAAGGGCGGCGGCGACGTGCCGTTCTCGCCAGTCCGGGCGTTCGGCGAATATCTGGAAGCGCGGCGGACGGCAAGGGTCACGCCGTTCTACGGCAAGGCGAAGGACGCGCCGCCCGTGCCGCGTGTTCTCGGCGAACGCTGGACGACGGATGCCTACACCAAAACAATCCGCTCGGCCTGTGGCAAGGCCAAAATCACGCCGTGGGGCGCGAACA
>CAMPAA010000210.1 GCA_946631345.1 uncultured Verrucomicrobiota bacterium | reverse complement strand
GAGGCTGCAGGGATTGCCCGGCAACCACAAAGCGCCTTGGGGTGTTCGTCAATCTGCCATTCTAACACGTTTTAACATATATCTCTGCCACATATGGCAAGTAAGGCCCTGATGTGCTATAATAAGCGCCCAAAAAAGAAAGTCTAAAGGTCTGAAAAGGCAAATTGATAGGCGGGCGCAATGAATACAATTAAGAAGCCTCGGTTTTGGGACGGAAGGGTCATGTTCCTTTCGTTTGTGGCTGTTGCCATATCAGCCGCTGGCGCGGCTGAAGGGCCGTTCAAGATGTCTTCGCTTATTGTGCCGAAAGGGGTTGAGTCGCGGAATCCCACCACTGAGGTCTCTGTCGGGTTTGGCGATGTGGTGCATCTTTCGCCATGGCGCGTGAAGCGGCGCTTCCCCCGTTCGGTGGAAGCGCGCGGTGGGCAGCTCGTGGCGCTCCGCGACGCCATGCTTGCGATCAACGAGCTGGTGGCGGCGGATGATGAAATGCCTGCGCACAGCTTCGCCTTCGCCAAGGACGGCATGTTGGCCGCCATTTGCGACATCCCGCTTGTCCGCGAACGGAAGAACGGCGAAGTGGAGGAGATATACGTGAGGATCGACGGCGGCGCTATGAAGAGCGTAACACAGGCGCTGCTGGACGAGCCTGTGCGCGACTTCAGCAGCGTGGCTTTCATAAAAGCAGCAAGGAAGAATGCCGATGCACATGCGGACGGAAGCAAAACCGCCGTCAAGGCGGTGGGCATGGTGCATGGCGGCAGCTCCTCGTCGGCGGCGACCCGCAAGACCGGCACCGTGAAGGTGATCACCCTGCCTGGAGGTGCCACCATGGAGATGATATGGTGCGCGCCCGGCAGTTTCATGATGGGAAGTCCTGCGACGGAGGAGGGCCGCTTCGAGGATGAGCCGATCCACCATGTCACGCTCACAAAGGGGTTTTGGCTCGGAAAGTACGAAGTCACGCAAACGCAGTGGCAAAGCGTGATGCGCGAGAACAGGTCCCGGTTCAAGGCGCCAGATCGTCCTGTGGACAGCGTATCGTGGGAGGATTGCCAGGCGTTCATCCGCAGGGCAAACACTACGCTTGGAGGAATGGCGCGGCTGCCTACGGAGGCCGAGTGGGAATACGCATGCCGCGCGGGCAGCGGACAGCCAGTGGCCGGAACCGGGCACATCGGCGATATGGCATGGTATGACAGCAACAGCGGCAGCCAGACCCATCCCGTCGGCAAGAACCAGAAAAACGCATGGGGCTTCTACGACATGCACGGCAACGTACTTGAATGGTGCGCCGATTGGTTCTCCCATGCCGAAGGGGCCGCTGTCGATCCAAAAGGCCCTACAACCGGATCGTTCCGGGTCCTGCGCGGAGGCTGCTGGTTCTTCTATGCGCGCGACTGCCGGTCCGCCTACAGGCTGAAGCGCGATCCATGCCTGCGCAACTGCATCTATGGCTTTCGTTTGGCATGTTCAGAAAAATGAAGAAGATTCCCTGCATTCTCCTGTTTGGAGCGGCCATTTCCGGTTGCTTCTCGTATTCTTCGCCGTATGACTACGCCGAGAACTGGATCATACGTGAAGACCCGGCGCGGACTTTCTCCATCCCCGCGGACGTGTTCTACGTGCCGCACGACCTGTACACGAACGAGGCAATGCTCCCGCCGATGAACTCATACGTGAGATCCGAGGTCGGGAACGGACGGTTCAGCGGCACCGCTCGCGTGTTCTCTCCGCTGATCGCCACGGAGGACGATCTCGAAAATGCTCTCAGGTGGTATTTCAAGTACCACCACAACCGCAAGCGTCCGTTTTTTTTCATCGGCGAGGGTCTTGGCGGCAGCATGCTTCAGGCTTATGAACAGCGCAACGCACGGTTTCTGAAGGTGGCGGGGTTCGTAAAGAGCTTCTACACCAAAAGTGCGCACAAGGGATTCGTGACCGATGACATGGTCAAGGATATCAAGCAGAGTGTAGTCCGTACGCGTTTCAGGGCCATATGGGGCAGGGATATGGTCGAAAGCGCTCCACAGAAGTGAATGATCCGGCCAAGGATGACAGAAGATGCCAATTGCAGTGCTGATAGCAGCGTCGCTGCTGCGCTTTCTTGATCCGTACACAAGTCTATACCAGACCGACAATCCGGATGAGGGGCGGCGGCTCGCCGCCGAGCCTGGCTATTGGCCGGTTCCGCAGGGGCTTGTGGATCCGCTCGCCAAGAAACTTGCGCCGCGCGTTGTTCACGCGTGCTACCGAGTGCAGGATTCGCGGTTTGCGGAATACTCTCAGGAGAAGCCGAGCCCTCTGTTCAAGGTGAACCAGGTCGGATATCTTCCTCGCGCGCCTAAGTTTGCCTATGTGGGTGCGTGGCTTGGGCCGAAACTCGGCGCATGGAAACCCAAGAACCCGATGACGGGCTGGCAGCTTGTTGACGCCGGCAACGGAAATGTCGTCCTCGATTCCGCAGTGCCGCCCGCCCTGCGCGTGCTTGATGGCAGGACTAAGGAAGACATCCCGTTCACGGGTGAGGTGACGTACGAGATGGACTTCTCCTCGGTGACCAACGAGGGGACGTATTTCGTGCGCATTCCAGATGTCGGGCGCAGTGCGGCGTTTCGCATCGCTGCCGGCGCGGCGGAAGATGCGTTCCGCGTCCACATGGGCGGGCTCTACCAGAAGCGTTGCGGGATCGCAAAGGCCGAGCCGTACACGCATTGGACGGCTGGGGCGTGCCACACGAACGTGGTGCGCGGGACGTTTGCGCCGGAGGAAGGTCGGCTGGACGCGAAGGTGAAGTGGTTCGACATCATCACGCACAACACCGACTGGGAACACGGCGAACGGCTCAACCTCGTTGGCGGATGGCACGACGCCGCCGACTACGACCGCAGACCCGCGCACATGAACATCGTAAACGATCTCTGTGCCGTGTACCTCATGCGCCCGGAGAACTTCCGCGACGGGCAGCTGTCCATACCCGAGAACGCAAACGGCGTACCCGACATCCTCGACGAGGCGGAGTGGGGAATGCGGCATCTTCTTGCCGGGCAGCAGCCAGACGGAGGAGTCGGCACCTGGGTTGAATCCACCGGCCATCCCGGCCCCGGCAATATCGCCGAGAAGGATCCGATGCGTTACGCCCTGTCGCGAGCTACGCGCAGGAGCTCCATGCAGTACGCCGCCCATGCCTCGCTGCTTGCACGCTGTCATCCGTCGTTGCGCGAGAAGTACCTTGAATCGGCGAAACGCGCGTGGGAGTTCGCCATCTCCTCCAAGCCCGCCTCCGAGATGTTTGAGGTGAAGCACCGCAAGTACCGCTTCTTCACCAAATCGGTGCATGTGTATTGGAATGAAGATCGGGAACTCCCCGCGCAGTTCCTCGTAAAGGCCGCCGTGAACCTCCATGCCCTGACCGGCGACGAACGCTACCTTGAAAAGGCGCTCAGCGACATGAAGGCGATAACGGCGCAGGCCGGAAAGCGCGCCTGGAGCTGGCCGCCTCTTACGTTCTCGGGCGAACGTGCGCTTGGCTTGCCGGACAAGCTTTCGAAGTTCTTCCGCGACTGGGAACGCCGCACGATCAACGTGGCAAACACCATCTGCGGCCAGATCGAGACTTCGTACGCATACCGCGCGCCGTGGTGGGCGCCGCAGACGGGTTGGGTGCATGCAATGAGCTGGGGGCAGAGCCATCCTTTGCGCAGGGCGCAGCATCTCGTGGCTGCGCATGGCATTACCGGTGATGAACGCTACATCAAGGCGGCATCGCTGGCGAACGATTTCCACAACGGCTGCAATCCGCAGGGCGTGACGCTCACGAGCGGCCTCGGCGAGGTCTATCCCGTCGCGTTCCTCGATCTGCCGTCGTATGTTGACGGCATAGCCGAATATGTCCCAGGCATCACGCCGTACCGCTGGACGTACGGATTGCCGTGGCAGGTGACGGACAAGGTGTTCGGCGGCGACAAGGAGCGCGCGCGGCAGTGGCCGATATGGAGGCGCTGGGGAAACATGGAGAATCAAACCGTAGCCGCGAGCGAATATACGGTGTGGGAGACGATCGCTCCAGCCGCCAGCGTGACGGGGTACCTCTCAACCCCATCCGATACGAAGCCTACAAAACGCCGCCCGCCTGAAACGGACGTGAGAAGGCTTCCGGGATACTGGGCCATTCCCTGACGGCGCACATAAACGGAACTGTGGTGATGGGCGGCGGTACGGACAGGATGGATTGCACGGCGGGTTTCTCCGCAAGCATACTGGTGCGCGCCCATAACGATGAGGCGTTCATTGAGCGCACGCTTGCCGGCATCTTTGCGCAGAAGGCCGATTTCTCATTCGAGGTTCTCGTGTGCGACGATGCCTCGACCGACCGCACGCGCGATATCGCCGCGCAGTTCCCCGTGCGTTTCGTGGAACGACCTGAAGGACGGTACCGACCGGGACGCACGCTCAACGCGCTCGTACGCGCGGCGAAGGGGAATGTGGTCGTATTCAACAACGCCGATGCGATCCCTGCCGACAGCCGTTGGCTTGCGGAGCTTGTCAGACCGCTGAAATCCGAAATGCGCACTTTCGCGTTCGCCAACCAGCTGGCGCGTCCCGATGCGCAGGCTCTCGTGCGAAAGGATTCTGAACGCGCCTTCGGCGATGGCTCGGTGCAGGCGACTTGGAGGTTCTTCTTCTCTCTCGCCAGCTCCGCCACATGGCGCAGCAACCTTATCGAGACGCCGTTCGACGAAAACATCCAGTATTCAGAGGATGTGGAATGGGCATGGCGCAACTCCCGCCGCGCCAGCGATCCAATGCGTATTGTGTATTGCCCTGATGCACGCGTCGAGCATTCCCACAACTACACTCTCCGTGAGCTTGCCAGACGATTCCGGGGTGAGGGTTCGGCGGACAGGGCCATATTCGATGAGACACCCTCGCTTGTGCGTGAACTTGCGGGAGCTGCGCGCGAGACTTTGCGCGACTGGGCATATCTGGCGAAACGCCCCGATGCCTGGAGAGAGATTCCGTCGGCGCCAATCCGTCGCCTCGTCCAGCGCATTGCGCATTGGCGCGGCATGTCCGCCGCCATACCTGCCTGAATGGACGAAAGCCAAACCACGGAAGAGCAATTTTCGCGTTCTTCACCGTAAGTTGACATTTGCGCCAGGGGGACCGAACTGTGGTATAACTGTGGTATAATATGCGCATGAAAGGCAAAGCCGAATGAGCGCGTACGAAAACCAGATAGCCGTCTGTCAGCAGAACGAGGCCGTCCGGCTTTCTGGGACTGTTCGCCAACCTGCGCAATGCGACATCGGAGCGCAAGGAGTGCGGTAAATGAAGCTCCGGAAATCGTTCACAGACTTCATCTTCGCCACTGACACTGACGGCAGCGGCAAGGC
>CAMPAA010000209.1 GCA_946631345.1 uncultured Verrucomicrobiota bacterium | reverse complement strand
GTAGTTCGGGTGGATGTCTTTCTTCATGTCTTTTCTTTCCCTTTGCGAAATTGAGTGGATATTATACTCTATTCTGCGGCGCTGCGCAAGGGGGGAAGCCGGAAAATTTCCTCTTTTCAGCCCTCGTCACGGTCAAAATGCCAATCCTCTGCAACGCCGCCATCATCCTGCGACATCAGAAATGTATATGCGTTCTGCGCCTTCACATTGCGCTCATGGCGCGCAAGGGCCACAACACTCTCAATGTATGCGTTGACAAGGCGCACAAGGGAGGTGCCGTTGCGCTCAGCATACGCGACAGCTTCTTCTACATCAGCCTGAGACACTGTTAATGTTATTGGCATGACACCAACCTCCTGTTTGTTACTACCTTTCAATTGGCAATATTATACCATAATCCACCGCCGCCCGTTCAGCGCTACCGCAACTCCACCCCGACCGTGAAGAACCGGTCGAGCGCGTTGGTCGGCGAGTGCCATTCCTCGCCCGCGCCAAGCCCCGCCTTGCCGTAGATGGTGTACCGCCTCCGCGACTCCTCTGTCGCGCTCAGCTTCGGCGACCATTCGACGACCGGCACGCCGTCGACCATCGTAATCGTCGCGGTAAACACCGAGTTCGTGTCGGTCGGGTCGGTGCCGGCGACATAGTCCTGCCAGACATACATGTTGTTGCCCTGCGCGTCCTTCTTGTCCGTTGGCATCGACATCGCTGCGACAGGATCGCTCCCAAACTTCGCCTCAAACCGATTCTGGTAATCCGCCGCGCTCTCGCCGCTCTTCGCATAGCGAGCCGCAAGGTCATTCGAGACCCATGCCGCCGCCTGAGCGGGCGTCAATTCAGGCACAGTGTCTGACATAACCTCTGTCTCGCATCCCGCCATTGCAACTCCATCGACAACGGCAGGAGAATTCGGCATAAGCCGATAGTCGCCGTTCGCGGCATTGACAAACAGGGGATCAACGCCCACAACACTATCGCTCAAATATTTCGAATCGAATGCGTCCGGTTCGGTCGCTCCATAGTTCCCATACACTATGCACCGTTCAAGAACACACCCGTACACTCCACCACCCTCGCCACCTAAAACATAAGAATCATAATCATCCTGCAAGGCTTCTGCTATATTGCCGACGACGGTACAATCACGCAACACGGAGTGAATTGCGCCACCTCCTTGACCATAGCAGTATGATGCGCCAAATCCGGGCTCTTCATTGTAAGCAATGCAATTCCGAATAAGACATTTCTCAACTACACAGCCGAATACTCCGCCTCCGATCCAATCTCTTCCGTTAATCAGAGAAAAGCCCCTAATGACTGTATTTGTCGATGGTGTTGCTAGTTCGTAAAATCGTGAATTAAAGCCGCCAAAAACACAGCTACTCATCCTTTCTCCATCAATAATCGTCGTCTTATAGCCGTTCTCGCTTTCAATGACGAGATGCCTCGAATAAGACTTTATTGGTGCATACGTGCCATCTGCAACAAGTATCCTGTCGCCATTAAAGGAGCGGTCAATCGCCGCCTGCAGCGTTTTGACGGCGCTTGCCTTCGAAATGCCGTCAGCATCATCATTGCCGTTCACTGAGTCAACATACAGAGTCTTGGGTTCTACAACCGAAGTGTCACAACCAGCAGTGACAACGCCATCCTCAACAGCAGATGAAATGTGCGCGAGTCGATAGTCACCGTTCTCTACGTTGACGAAAATCGGGTCTTCGCGACAGCAATTCTCGTAAACCGACGCCTGCCACCAATCACCTCCATCCGAACCAATTTCGCCCGGATCTTCTTCATTATCCCACTCGATGCAATCAAAGAGCGTAGATCCCCAGCTTCCGCCGCCAACACCGCCATATTTGACGCCGTCATCATCTTCAGAGATCGCCGGAACCGATGCGTTGCCAGTAATCGTGCAATTACGCAGGACTGACAGATACGCACCGCCGCCAATGCCGTTGGGTCCTACGGAGCGGAACGGATCCGCCTCAACGACGTTATCGACTATGAGGCAGTTCTCGACCGTCCCCGCCGTCACTCCGGCGCCCCATGTCGCATAGCCGTTGCGAAGCGTGAACCCGCGAAGAACGGTATTCGTCCCCTGCCACAATTCACCGTAACCAACGGGCTCGCCTTCAACGAACGATTCCGGTCCTCCGAGCAGGGCGCAATTCGTTTCATGTCCGCCGTCTATAATCGCATTCTTGTAGCCGTTCTCGCTCTCGATCACGATTCTACGGTTACGTGTTTCAATCGGGGCGTAAACGCCGTCAGCGACGATAATCGTGTCGCCGTCGGCAGATCGGTCTATCGCGGACTGAATGGACGCGAGCGCGCTCTCCTTACTGGAGCCATACGCCGAATCGTTACCGTTTGCCGAATCGACATAAAGCGTCTGCGGCACATAAGCTGTCCACTTTCCACTCACGATGTTCTCCCACAGGCCGTCGTTCACGTAGCACACGATATCGTGGCGCGTTCCCGGCGCGTCTCCGCTTGTCGAAAGCGTATAGGCTTTTGCCGCCGCATCGCTCCCCGAGGCAACCTCTTCACCATCCACCATCCAAACATATGTTACCGCCTTCCCGTCAGGATCTGACGCATCAATGTTGAACGTCATGGTCACTCCAGGCTCCAGCAACAGATACGAACCGTCTGCTGGCAACGAACTGCGGACTTCGGGCTTACGATCCTCGTTCTCGGCGATCTCGATCGTGAGTTCCGTCTCGGCAAAAACCGTCCAATCGCTGTCATGGCAACCGATTCGCACCGTATATGTTCCAGCTTGAATCGGCACACCACCAACAATGCCGGTTTGAGCGATAGACAGCCCCGGCGGCAGTCCGTCGGCATTCCACTCCAGCGTTTCGATATTGCCGCCGACCACGGTCAAGGCCTGGCTGTACGGTTCAAGTTCCTTGCCCACGGGAAGCGAAGCCGTCGCAATTGCAAACACCTCATCGCAATAACCTGTGGCGGGGCTGGAGACTTCGCCCACAAATATGTCATTGACCGGCACGACCCAGTAGCAATATGTATACTGCGGCGATACATCATAATCGGAATAGGACATTTCTTCGCCATATCCAGAGGCCGGCATTTCTGCTATCATAGTCGCGAAACGGAAATGCGGACGCATCGCTCTATAGAGCCTATATCCTGAGACCTCTGCATTTACGTCCAGATCCCAGCGCACTTCTATTACACCCTCGTAATCTTCAGTAGCCTCGATCCACTCGACCTGCGGAGGTGCGGCGGGCGTCTGGCTGTTGTAGTATTGTATCGCGGCATTTGGGCTGTTTTCAAACCAAGCTTTGTTTTTCAGCCCTTTTAGCGAACTATGCATGTAGACTGTTCGCAGCGAGAGGCAGTTTTTAAAAACCTGCCAATTGATGCTCGTCACGCTGCTGGGTAAAGTAATTGTTTTAAGCGAATAGCAGCTCTCGAACACAGCGATGCCAAGCGACTCAAGGCCATTTGCGAGCGCGACGGACTCAAGGCTGTAGCATGAACCAAATGCAAGCTTCCCGATAGTCTTCAGTCCAACACCGATGGAAACACTTTCAAGCCCATAACATTGGTAAAATGCATAATCACCAAGATGTGTCACACTGTCGGGAATGGCTATGTTGCGAAGTTCATAGCATTGCGCAAAGGCGGAACGGCCTACATCCACCATCGTGTCTGGTAAAACGACCTCCTCCAGATCTTGACAGTAATTAAACGCATTGCCTGCAATGGCCACGACAGTGTAGCCATCGATTTCCGAAGGAATCTCAAGTCTGGCTGGAACGCGATCTGCGCCAGTGACCATGATGCCGCCTGACAGGTAATTGCTTTCCGGCAAAACCTCATAGGTGAATGTTGGTACAAAATCGATTCTTGAATTTAGAATTACCGTTCCGACTGCGGTGTCGCCGTAGCCGCCGACAGCAATATAGTAGGTTGTCCCTTCTGTGGCGAGAAATTCGACTTTGCTGGCATTTCCGATTTCTGCTCCATCATCATCAATGGCAACTGTCTGAAGAGAAGAAAGAGAGTCTCCAGTATATACACCCATCAGAGTATCAAATTTTGTGCCAATCGTATCAAAAGTTGCCTTGCACTTGCTTTTGGCCGTCCACCTCCACCAGATTGTCGCACTAGCATCATCCCAAGAAAGTGGCATAGGATCACATTCTTCAAGCGTAGCGTCGATATTACATCCAAAGGCGCCGACGTTTGAATCAAAGTCGGCGGCATCTAGAAAATTGTCATTGGTGCAACTTGCATCAGCCTCTAATTTGGCCGAATTGAAATCAATTTCTGCCGATGCGGCAAATATAGCAAGCGATGCCCAAAGCGCCGCAATCAGGCCTTTCTTTTCGTTTGATTGATGTTTCATTGTGATTCTCCCTTTTCTCAGTGTAAAATTCCCTACTTCCCCTTCCCCATCTCCGGCAGATTTTCGGGCCCTTCGTTGAGGGAGGTGATGATTTCGGCGTGGGGGAGGGCGCGGGAGTAGACGCGGACTTCGTCGTAGGTCGGGGTGACGAATCCGCCGAGAATGAGCATCGGGGGCTTCTTGAATGCAAACTCCGTATTCTGGGTTCCAAAAACAGTGTCATCACGGTAGAACTTGAGCAGCAACCCCTTGCCATTCTTCTCCGCCGTAAGAGTGTATAGGTGAGGCTTACCGGTGAGAAGGTAGCCGTCCTTGGCGTAGCAATTCATCTCTTTGCCAAAGACTCCGAACCTGGAAAACCATTTCTTGTTCGCTGTCCATCTCCAGAAAACGCTGTCGTCCTTGCCATCCGGCGACTGCGCGAGCTTGAAGATGAAATCGTCGCCGGCACCAATACCCTTGTCCGTTGCAGAAGCCCAGACCTGGACTGTGAACGGAGCGAGCGGGACAGTCCCGGCGGGGAACTCCAACGGCGAGCCGGACTGAAGCGCGACAACGCCGTCCTCCGCCTTGGCATTGCCGTATTTGGACGGTGCGATGTTCCCGACGGAATCGGCGAAGCCGTTCGTGAAGGACCAGCGATGAACGAGGCCAGAGGAACCCGTTACGATGCGTGTGGACGTACGCCCTTCCGTGACGCGAGGCTTCCTATCGTCCGTCTTTGTGTCGTTTTGATGCTTTGTATCAACAACCTGCATGTCTGCATCTGGATGCGAGAGTGAGGCGAGGCGTTGTTCGACAAGGGTGCGCTTGAGTCCGTCAAGCTTGCCGTCGGCTATCGCCTTACGGTAGTAGTTGGCTGCGCGCTCGCGGAAGGCCGGCTCACCACCCGTGTAGCTCGTCTTGTAGTCCCACCAGAAGTCGCCAAGTTCTGCGGCACCCGCCGTGCCGTCGGCATCACCCTTTGCCAGCCGTCCGACTTCCCCGCTCACCTTCGAGAACTCGGCGAGAGCACCCTTCCAGTCCCCAAGAAGCGCCA
>CAMPAA010000208.1 GCA_946631345.1 uncultured Verrucomicrobiota bacterium | reverse complement strand
CGTGTCGGGCGGAGCGGCGGAACCCGCAGGGTGGTTGCGGATGTTTCACGGCGGTCGAGGCAAAGCCTCGAAACCGGACGGGAAACAGGCGCAACCAATCGACGGCAGGCGATTCGCCGCTCTCGCCCGTTTTCGTGGTCGCACGTATGCGCCAAACCTTCACACCTTCAACCTTTCAAACCATACTGACGGCGTTCGTGGTCGCGCGTTAGCGCAACCTGAAAGGCTCAAAGCCACTTTGCAGCCCTTCCAGAGCGGTGCCTGGATTTCTATTCCATAGAAATGCTTTCTTCGATCCGTACGACGCAACCGTTTCTATGGAATAGAAACGCAATCTTCAATCCGTACGACTGATGGATTTCTATGGAATAGAAAAGTGAACTTCGATCCGTACGAAACAACCGTTTCCATTCCATAGAAATTCATGCGCCTATCTGGGCCTCATGGGAAGGCGAACCGCAGCAAAGCGTGGCCGCATGATGGCTTCAGGGGCAGTCCCTTTAGGCCATACATTGTGCGTCAGATGGGTTTCGGCTCTCAGTCAAAGAAGGCACAGCGTGGCCAGTCCCGCTATGCAGCAGTAAGGGCCGAATAGCCAGAACCAGCGTCCTTTTAGCGTGCGCACAAGCAGCATGAGCGAATAATAGCCGGTGACGGCGGAGAAAACAAACCCCCACGCCAGAAGCCCCCAGCCAACACCCCCCTGAGAAGCCTCCTCCACTCCACGGTACAGCTTTATGACCTCCAGCATTACGCCGCCGAGGATTAGAGGCGTGCTCATCAGGAACGAGAACTCCGCCGCGCGCTCGGGATCCACACGCCCCGACCGCGCCGCCGCAAGCGTCATGCCGCTGCGCGACACTCCCGGCAGGAGAGCCACCGCCTGCATGGTTCCCATCCACAGTGCGCGGAGAATGGACACCCCGTTCGATCCCGTCGGCAGAAAACGCGTGCCCGCAAGTACCGCGCCGGTGAACATCAGGAGCGCGCCGACCATCTTCGCGTTCTCGAAGAGCGCGTCGATCCGCCTGCGGAACAGGAAGTAAACGGCCACTGCCGGCAGGGCGGACACGATCAGTTTCATCACGAAACGCCAGTCCCGTTCAGTCACTATCCGCAGTATCGTCCTGCGGTAGTATATCAGCACCGAGAGCAGCGTGCCGCCATGGAGAAACACGTCCAGCTGCATACCGGCCTCGGTCATCCCAAGCAGATGCTGGCCGATGACGAGGTGCCCGCTCGAGGATATCGGAAGGAACTCGGCCACTCCCTGAAGAAGCGCCAGCAGGGTGACGTTCATGAAATCGCCCATTCGCTATCTCTCCTTTGCAACGTTTTCCACAAGATTGGCCAGCCGCGCGGCGGCGTCCGGCCTGGCGAGGGAGCGCATGCGCTCCGCCATGGCCGCAAGTGATTCCGGATGCTCTGCCTTCTGCCTGAGCCAGTTGGCGAGTGCGCGGGGCGAGAGCTCGTCCTGCATGCCTTCTGCCGCAGCCTGGCGGGCGGCGAAATCCGCTGCATTGTAGTGCTGATGGTTGCGCATCGCCGAGGGCAGGGGGATCAGGAACGCCGGCGTTCCCGTAAGGGCGAGCTCGAAGCATGTGGAGGCTCCGGCGCGCGCTATGACCACATCCGCCGACGCCAGCGCGCGCCCCATCTCATGCTCGAAGGCGTTTACGCGCGACGCCACGCCTGCGGACGCATACGCGCGCGCGATCCATTCCTCGTCCTTGACGCCCGTCTGGTGTATGACGTAGAGCTTGCGTCCTGTTGAAGACAGGTCCCGGTTGAGCGATATCAGGGCCTTGAGCGCAATCTCGTTCACACGGTGAGCACCTTGGCTGCCACCCGTCACGAACACGCAGAAAGAGCCTTTCGGCACCTCCGCGAACGGCTTCTGACCCGCGACATCAAGCCGCACGGGAAGGCCGGTGAACACCGTGCGCTTCCCGGCGAAGCTCTCGGCTGTCTTCTCAAAGCTGATTGCGATGGCGCTGGCGAAGTGCGAGAGGAAGTCGATGGCCCGACCTGGCACCGTGTTCGCCTCGTGCAACACCACGGGGACCTTGCTCATGGACGCCGCCACAACCGGAGGGAGGCTAGAGTACGAACCCATCGCCAGCAGCGCATCGGGCTTCGTGCGGCGCATTTCGCGGCGGCACCGCCACAATGCGCCAAGGTTGGCGAGAACGTTCCCGGCGGAAAGCTGTTTCGCGCCGGTGGCAAACACCGGGCCTGTCCAGCCCTTGAGAACGCGCGACTCCACGTCGCGTCCGCTCATCCACACCGTCACATCATGCCCGCGCGCGGCGAGCTCAGATGCGGTGGCCAGTCCCGGGAAGGAATGCCCTCCGGTTCCGCCGCAGGCGACGATCAGCTTCAGTCCCATGGTGCCGCTCCATTAGACGCAGTCAAGCCACCACGGCAACAGGCTGCCCCTTCACAACCGTAGCGCCATGCTGCACGAGGAACGTGATCTTGCCGGCGGCAGGCGTCTTTACAGGGTTGAAGAGTTTCATTGCCTCGACTATGCACACGGCGTCGCCAGCCTTGACGGTAGCACCATCCGCCGCAAGCTGCGGCTTGCCCGGACCTTCGCTCCGGTAGAACGTACCGTTCAGCGGAGCCGGAACCGGCGTACCGCCCGGCAGTTCTGCGGCAGACGCCTTGGCGGTCGACGCCGCAGCGGAAGGCGCGGATGACGCCGGCGCGGATGAAGATGCCAGAGCCTCGGTGTCGGCCGGAATCGGATCGCGCTTCGCCGCCGGTGTGGCGCGCCACTTGAAGTAGCCGAGCGCGACCTCAGGGAAGAGACAGTAGGAAAGGATATCCTCCTCGGCCTTCACGAGGCCTGCCGGAATCTCCTTGGCGGCTGCGGCCAGTCCAGGCTTGAGGAGATCAGCCGGACGGCAGGATATCGGCTTGAGCCCACCGCACAGCTTCTTGAGAAGCTTCGGTTCTATCGGGGCAGGCGTCTTTCCGTAGTACCCCGCCGCATAGTGCTTGGTCTCGTCCGTCACCATGCCGTAGCGTTTACCGCCCAGCACATTCAGAACGGCCTGCACGCCGACAATCTGCGAGGTAGGCGTCACAAGGGGCGGATATCCCATGTCCGCACGCGTTTTGGGCAGCTCCTCCAGCACCTCGGGCAGACGGTCCAGCGCATTCTGCTGCGCAAGCTGGCTGCGGAGATTCGAGATCATGCCGCCCGGGATGGCATGCACGAGCACTCCGGCGTCGACAGGCTCAACCTTTGCGCACGAGGCTGGCTGGCGCTTGGCCTTGAGAGCCTTGAAGTACGCGTTGATCTCGGTGAGCTTCGCACGGTCAAGCCCGGTCTCGAATCCCTCGGATTCGAGAATCGACACGATCGACTCGGTCGGCGGCTGCGACGAAAAGGAACTCATCGTGGAGATGGCGCAGTCCACGCATCCGGCACCAGCCTCCACTGCGGCCATGTACATCGCGGCGGCCATGCCGCTCGTCATGTGCGAATGAACCTGCACAGGGATGTCGGGCAGCGCCTTGACGAGCGCGCCGACAAGCTCGCGCGCCGCGCCGGGAGTGAGGATCCCGGCCATGTCCTTGATGCACAGCGAGTCTATGCCCATCGCCGCCTGGGCCTTCGCAAGCTTGACGTAGTTTGCAACGGTATGAACCGGCGAGGTGGTGTAGGATATAGTACCCTGCGCATGGCCACCGTACTTCTTGACGGCGGATATGGCCGTCTCCAGGTTGCGCGGGTCGTTAAGCGCGTCGAACACGCGGAAGATGTCCATGCCGTTCTCGCAGGCGAGCGCGACGAATCTCTCCACGATGTCATCTGGGTAGTGCTTGTATCCGAGGATGTTCTGCCCTCGAAGAAGCATCTGCAGAGGCGTCTTCGGGCAGGCCTTCTTGATGAGCCTGAGCCGTTCCCACGGGTTCTCGCGGAGGAAGCGCATGCACACGTCAAACGTGGCACCGCCCCAGCACTCCAGCGAATAGTATCCCGCAGCATCGATCGTTGAGGCGATCGCCAGAATGTCGTCCGTGCGCATGCGCGTGGCCCAGAGCGACTGGTGGGCGTCCCGCAGGGTGGTATCGGTGATTCGCACAAGTGGTTTCTTCTTTTCAGCCATTGCTTTTCCTTTCTTGCAGAGGTTTCCGCAGTGCCCTTCGCCGTCATGCGAAGAGCTTGGCGAGCTTCTCCAGCTGGGCGGACTTTTCCTTGTTCTCGGCGAGCTTGCGGCGAGCCTCCTCTACGATCGCCGCCGGCGCGTGTTCAGTAAACTGCCTGTTGGCGAGCTTCGCCTCGGACGACTTGATGAAGCCGGCCAGCTTGGCGAGCTCCCCGGTGATGCGCTTCAGCTCGGCGGCCTTGTCGACCAGCCCTTCCAGCGACAGGTATACGGTGCCGAACGCCGTCATCTTGCTCGGCATGGGCAGATCGCTTCCGGCCGCGACGAAATCTACGCTCTCGGCGCGCATCGCCCGCTTTAGCGAATCGGCTTCGCCATTCGCCCGGATGTCGTCGGTGGCGACAGTCACCTTGACGAACGCGGACGGCGGCACCTTGTATTCGGCGCGCAGGGCGCGGAGAGCGGTTATCGCCTCGCGCTTCGCGTTCACGAAGTCGTAGACCTCCTGCGAGAGCCCCCATGCGGCCTTCTCGGCATCTGTGTAGCCGGTGGGATAGTCCGCGCGCATGATCGTCTCGCCGTCCTTGAGGAACCCAAGCTGGTGCGCTATCTCCTCCGTTACGAACGGCATGTAGGGATGGAGGAGACGGAGAGCCTTCCAGTACACGTCGCGCAGGATTGCGAACGCAACGGTCTTGTCGGGGGCGTCCTTGGCGTACTCCACGTACCAGTCGCATATCTGCGTCCAGAAAAAGTCGTAGATCGCAAGCGCACCGTCCTGTATGCGGTAGCGCGCGAGGATGTCGTTCATCTTGCGGCAAGCGATGTCGCAGGCCCAAAGTATGTGCTTCTCGTCGGCGGAAAGGGCTGCGCCGCCGATGGCCGCCAGCCCATCCTGCGGCATCACTTCGCGGTTCATCTCCATGAAGCGCGCGGCGTTCCATATCTTTGTGGCGAAGTTGCGGCCGATCTCGAACTTCTCCTTGTTCACCTTGGTGTCGCAGTCGAGAGACGTGATAAGCGCTATGGAGAAGCGCAGCGCGTCGGCCGAGTAGGACTCGATCAGCTCAAGCGGATCGAGCGAGTTGCCGAGGCTCTTCGACATCTTCCGCCCCTGCGCGTCGCGCACGATTCCGTGGATAACGATGTTCTTGAACGGGGGCCTCTTCATGAAATGGATGCCCGCCATCATCATGCGCGCGACCCAGAAGAATATTATGTCCTGTGCCGTCACGAGATCGCACGTCGGGTAGTAGTAGTCGAGGTCTGCGGTCTTCTCGGGCCAGCCGAGCGTGGAGAAAGGCCAGAGCCATGAACTGAACCATGTATCCAG
>CAMPAA010000207.1 GCA_946631345.1 uncultured Verrucomicrobiota bacterium | reverse complement strand
GGGTGCTTAGGGGTCAACCACCCGGGTGCTTAGGGGTCAACCACCCGGGTGCTTAAAGGGCAACCACCCGGATGGTTGGATGATTCCATCCTGAGGGCTTGCTTCCGTATACCGCAAGAAAAACAGAAGTGTCGCGGAGCACTTGACTAGACTGGCGCGAAGTGATATACTTCGCGCCGTTTTTCACCTCATTGGAGGTGACTCCCGCGTCGGAGCGTAGCGCAGTCTGGTAGCGCGTTTGCTTCGGGAGCAAAAGGCCGTGGGTTCAAATCCCACCGCTCCGACCATTCCCCTAGTCAGCCGTTCATGCGTATGCGTTCCGCAAGCGCCTTCAGTTCGGCCATGTCGCCTTTGTGGTTGGCGAAAGCCAGCTCTTCCATGCCGTAGCGCGGAACGATGTGGAAATGCACATGCATGACGGTCTGCCCCGCCGCCTCTCCGTTGTTCTGGAGGATGTTGAAGCCATCGCAGGGCAGGGCGTCCTTGAGATGCGTGGCGACCTTCTTCACGCGGGCGATCACGGCGGCGAGCGTTTCGTCCGGCGTGTCGACGAGCCCCGCCGTGTGAACCTTGGGTATCACGAGCGTATGGCCCTTGGTGAATGGGTTTATGTCGAGATAGGCGAGCACAAGCTCGTCCTCGTAGACCTTGAAGGAGGGGATCTCTCCCTCCGCTATTGCGCAGAACACACAGTTGTTTTTCATGCGTGGAATTATACCAAATCCACAGCCAAACGGCTCACGTCGCAGCCGGTGCTTCTGCGCTTGAAAATGGGGGCTGAATGTGGTATATTCTCCCCCATCGATCAAGAAAGGCAGAATGACTATGGCAAATGATGCAGTGGCCCAGAAGGCCCAGAACTTTACGAATCGCGGCAGGCAGGCGATGGAAGGCAGGAAATTCGATCTCGCGGCCGAGATGTTTTTGCAGGCGCTATCCTTTGTGCCGGACGCTCTTGAGACGCGGCGGATGCTGCGTGCGGCGCAGATAGCGAAGTTCAAAAGCAATCCGCCGAGCGGGCTTGCGTTGAAGATGCAGGGCATGAGCGGCTATTTTGCGCGCCAGAAGGTGCTTGGGCTTGCGAAGAAGGGGCAGGGCGCCGAGGCCATGGCCGAGGCGGAGAAGCTGATGATGCAGAACCCTCTCGACCCGAACAACATCGAGTGCGCGGTCAAGGCCGCGGAGGCGGCGGGCAAGCCGGAGGCGGCGGCGGTCACGGTGGAGGCCGCATACGAATGCGGCAACAACGATCCTGCCCTGCTGGAGCGCGTCGCCACCTACTACACGATCGCAAAGCGCTTCGACAAGGCCCGCGACGCCTACCAGAAGCTCGCCGCGCTCAAGCCGGGCGACCAGCGCATCCTCCAGCTCCTCAAGAACACGGAGGCCCAGGCCACGATGTCCGCCGGATGGAACGACGCCGTCGGCAAGAAGGGCGGCTTCCAGCAGCTCATCGCGAACAAGGAGCAGGCCAAGAAGCTCGACCAGGCGAACAAGGCCATGGTCGTCGGCGATGACGCCGACGCCCTTATCGCCGAGAAGCTCGCGCAGATCGAGAAGGAGCCTAACAACCTCAACTTCTACCGCGCCCTGGCGCGTCTCTACGTGCAGAACAAGCGTTTCGGCGAGGCAATCGCCACGCTGGAGAAGGCCGTAGCCCTCAACAACTCCGACCCGGAGCTCGACCGCATGCTCTCGTCCACGCGCATCTCCGACTACGAGTTCCGCATCGAGCAGCTCAAAGCAGCTGGAAAGGAGCAGGAGGCTGAGGATCTTGAGGCGGAGAAGAACCAGTTCGTGTTCGACGACCTCGCCGCACGCGTGGAGCGTTACCCGAACGACCTCCATCTCCATTTCGAGCTGGGTCTTCAGTACTTCACCTACGAGTACTTCGACGAGGCCGTGCAGCACTTCCAGCTCGCCCAGAAGAGCCCGAAGGACCGCCTCGAGTCGCTTTACTACCTGGCGATGTGCTTCGTGAAGAAGGGGCAGGTCGACATGGGCGTGATGCAGCTTGAGACGGCCCGCGACCAGATACCGACGATGGACGAGCTCAAGAAGAAGATCGTCTATCAGCTCGGCCTCTGCGCCGAGGAGTCCGGCGATCTCGAAAAGGCCTACGCATACTACAAGGACGTGTATTCTACGGACGTGACGTTCGCCGACCTCAACACGCGAATGCTTGACGTTGCGGCGAAGCTCAAGGCCGCCAAGGCGCAATGAGAAGGGCGGCCGGATTGAGACGCATAGAGTTCATCAGGCGGTTCACCAAGTATGCCGCCGGAAGCGTTCTGGTCAAGTGGGGCAACACCTGGGTGCTCTGCACGGCGAGCGTGAGCGACAAGGTGCCGCCTTTCGTGAAGGGAACCGGCAGGGGCTGGGTCACAGCCGAGTACGCAATGCTGCCCGGAAGTACGAAGGACCGCAAGGACCGCGACATAAAGAAGCTCAGGCAGGACGCCCGCTCCACCGAGATTCAGCGGCTCATAGGCCGCAGCCTCCGTGCGGCGATCGACATGGAGAAGCTCGGCGAACGCCAGATCACTGTGGACTGCGATGTGCTTCAGGCCGATGGCGGCACGCGATGCGCGTCGATTACCGGAGGCATGGTGGCGCTGGAGGACGCTGTGTGTGCGCTTCTCAAGGATGGCTCCATAGCGGAAAACCCGATTCGCCATCGCATAGCCGCCGTCTCGGTCGGAATATGCGGCGGCAAGCCTACGCTTGACCTTGACTACGCCCACGACTCCACCGCCGATGTGGATTTCAACGTCGTAATGACTGACGACGGCCGCTTTGTCGAGCTGCAAGGAACCGCCGAGCATGAACCGTTCGGCGGCGAAGCGCTTGACTCGCTGCTGGCGCTGGCCCGAGCCGGACTGAAGAAGGTGTTCGGTCTCCAGAGGAAGGCGCTCAAGGCGGGATGATGAGATGGTCGTGCTTGGCGTCGATACGTCGCTCAGGAGTTCGGGCTATGGCGTGCTGCTGGCAGAGGGTTCACGCCTGTGCGCCGTCGAGATGGGCACGATAAGGAATCCGCAGAAAATGCCGCTTTCGGCGTGTCTCCGTGCAATCTACACTCAGATCGCCGCACTCGTCGAGAAGCACCGGCCGGATGTGCTCGCCATCGAATCGGTAATCTACGGCAAGAACGCCGGCACGATGCTCGTGCTTGGCGAGGCGCGCGGTGCCGTTATCGCCGCCGCCACCAATGCCGGGGTTCCCATCTACGAATACGAGCCTCGCCGCATGAAGATGGCGGTGTGCGGAAACGGTATGGCCGAGAAGATGCAGATACAGCGGATGGTTAAGACGCTCCTTTCGCTTCCGGAGCTTCCGCAGAACGATGCCGCCGATGCCCTGGGGCTGGCCATAACCCATGTGCACACCAGCTCCGTCCTGAATCAGCGAGATCCGATCTGAACCATGCGACCGGCCAAGGAAAGACGCTACAGGATCACGCTTGCCTACGACGGCACGCACTATTCCGGCTACCAGCTGCAGGCGAACGGCATAGCGGTGCAGCAGCGGCTTGAGGAGGTGCTGGAGTACCTGAACAGAGGACCCGTGAGGGTGTTCGGCTCGTCGCGCACCGATGCCGGGGTTCACGCAAGGGGGTTCGTTGCGCACTTCGATCTTGCCAAGCCGATACCGCCGAAGAATCTTCCTCGCGCCATGAACTCCCGTCTGCCTGAGGACATCCGCGTGCTGAAGGCATCCTACGCACGGCCTGACTTCGACGCCCGCAAGGACGCGAAGGGCAAGGAGTACCGCTACTTCCTCTACAATGCCGACATCCTGCCGCCGTGCCTTGCGCCGTACTGGGCGTTCATCCACAAGCCGCTCGACCTCGCGGCCATGCAGGATGCCGCCCGGCGTTTCGTAGGGAAGCACGACTTCGCGCCGTTCGCCGCCAACCCGCACCGCACGCTCGAGACTACCGAGCGCACGGTATTCTCATTTGACGTGAAGAGGTCCGGGCCGCGCATCACGTTCATAGTGCGCGGCGACGGGTTCCTGTACAAGCAGGTGCGGAGCATGGTGGGCTTCCTCGTGCGGGTGGGGCTCGGCGAGGAACGCGCGGCCGCTGTCACGGAGCTGCTGGAGGGCCATGTGCCGCGCACGGCGCGCGTCCCTACCGCAACAGGACGCGGGCTTTTCCTCTGGAAGGTATTCTACCGTTAGAACCAAAACATCAACAGGATGCACAGCATGGACATATTCAAGAAATGTCATGAATGGACGGAGGCCGACGAAGCGCGCGGCTCAGGGCTTTATCCGTTTTTCCACAAGCTCGAGTCGCGGCAGGATACGGAGGTCGTGATGGAGGGCCGGCGGCGCATCATGCTGGGGTCAAACAACTATCTCGGCCTGACGATCTGCCCCGAGGTTGTCGAAGCTGGCATAAAGGCGCTTGAGAAGTACGGCACCGGCTGTTCGGGGTCGCGGTTCCTGAACGGAACGCTCGACCTGCACCTGGAGCTTGAGGCGGAGATCGCCCAGTTCCTCGGCAAGGACGCTGCGATCACGTTCGGCACCGGCTTCCAGTCCAACGCCGGCATAATCAGCGCCATCGTTGGGATGCACGACTACGTAATCTGCGATCGCGAGAACCATGCCAGCATCTATGCCGGATGCCAGTTGAGTTACGGCAAGCTCCTGCGCTTCAAGCACAACGACATGGCCGATCTGGCGGCGTGCCTCGACCGCGTGCCGGAGGACTGCGGCGCGATTGTGGTGGTGGACGGCGTGTTCTCGATGGGCGGCGACGTTGTGAACCTGCCTGAGGTGGTGAGGATCGCCAAGGCCCATGGTGCGCGTGTGATGGTGGATGATGCGCATGGTCTCGGAGTGCTCGGCAATGGTGGGCGCGGCACAGCGTTCCACTACGGGCTGGAGCGCGAAGTGGATCTTTACATGGGAACCTTCTCGAAGTCGCTGGCCTCGCAGGGCGGCTATCTCGCAGGAGACGCGAAGGTGGTGGACTACGTGCGGCACCATTCGCGGCCTTTCATATTCTCAGCGTCGCTGCCGCCGGCCAACGCCGCTGTCGCGCTTGCGGCACTGCGGCACCTTGAGGCGCATCCGGAACTGCCGGAACGCCTGCGCGCGCTTTCGGTGCACGCCCGCAAGGGGTTCGCCGACCGAGGCATCCGCATACGCGAGTCGGCGCTCGGCGTGCCTACGCCCATCATCCCGCTCTACACATACACCACGCAGGCGACCCTCGTCGCCGTGAAGGAGATATTCAACCGCGGCGTGTACGTAAACCCAGTGCTTCCTCCGGCCACGCCGGAGGGCGAGGCACTTCTGCGCACAAGCTACATGGCGTCGCACACCGAGGCGCAGCTCGACGAGGCGATGGATATAATCGCCGGCGTCATGAAAGAATTCCCCGCATGAATCCGGCGGCAGGGCACGCGCTTGTGACGGGGGCGGGCGGCTTCATCGGCGGACATGTCGTGCGCCG
>CAMPAA010000206.1 GCA_946631345.1 uncultured Verrucomicrobiota bacterium | reverse complement strand
ACCTCTGCCGTGGAGTGCGTCTCTATGTAGTCGAGGAGCTGCGGGACCGGGACGTATCCGATGCGCGTGGGCGAGAACGCGCCTTCGCCATCCGCGCCCATGTTGCCGTCAACCATGCGCCCGCGTTCGTGTGCGGCCACGGTGATGCCGCCGTCGATGTGCGCCACGATGAAGTTGCAGTCCTCGTACCTGCGCCCTTGCTTTGCGGCGTGGAACGCCGCCACGGCTTTCTGGTTGAGCACGTGCGAATGGCATTCGCGGTAGATTCCGCGTATGCCGGTGAGGCGCGCGAGGTCGCCGAACTCGTCTACGTTCGTAGGGTCGAGCGTGAACGCGGGGCGGCCATACTCCTGCGCGAACGACCATGCGAGCATCACGCCGAGCTTGGCGGGGTGCTCGGAGCCGCCGACCGCCGCGACCGTGTCGTCGTACAGCCGGCGGTCGATGCGCGTTACGCCGCCGGGCTGCGTGTGGGCGCTGCCGCCGCGCCCGGCGAACGCGTCGATGGAGGCTGGGTCGATGCCTTCATTGCGCAGCATCTCCAGGATCACGGCCTTCCTGAACGGCTCCTGAGCGTTCACGTGGGGGTATTTCAGCAGTTCCGCCGCTTCGTGGAACACGCTCCGCTCGAATACGGAGGTTTCATCCTCGAACAGGCTGACCTTAGTCGAGGTGGATCCGGGATTGATGACGAGAATCCTATGTTTCTTCATGGCCGCACATTATACCATCATTGCGCCGCCGCGTGCACGCGCATTTGTGGTATAATTGTAGGCATGTCATTTGTCATGAAGAGCGTAAAGAAGGTCTATGGGGTGTCATGCCCCGGAAGGGAAAGATGTATTCGCTGATCATCGCATTGGGGTGCGGAGCCGGAACAGGCCTCACGCTCTATTTCACCGGAGCCTGCGGCTACGGCTGGAGCTGCTTTTTCGGCGTGCTCGGGTTCGGCGCCGTGCAGATGGGGATGGGGTTCTTCCTGCAGAAGAAGGTCAAGGCGGCGATGAAGGCGGTGGAGGCCACGCTGCTGGAGGGCCAGAAGGCGCTGCAGGCGAAGATGCAGCGCTGGCAGGTGCGCCCGCCGGGGTCGCCGCAGGCCGCTCAGAACGAGATCGCCCGCGACCAGCGCAAGTTCGTGGAGGCGGCGCTGGCGCTCACCGAGCCGCTGCACCGCTTCGACAGATGGGTGCCGATGATGAAGCGCCAGATAGCGACGGCGCAGTTCCAGCTCTACTGGATGATAAGGGAATACCGCAAGTGCGACGCGCTCATGGGCAAGGTGCTGTGCGTGGAGCCCACGATGTACGCGATGAAGATGGCGCGCCTCTACATGCTCGACCGTCCGACCGAGGAGATCGGCAAGCTGTACGCGAAGGGGAGCCGTCGCCTGCGCTACAACCAGAACGTGCTGCTCGCTGCGGCCTGGTCGTGGATCCTCGTCAAGCGCGGGGACGTGGACGGGGCGTTCAAGGCGCTCAACGCGGCGCTCAAGAACAGCGACAACGATACGCTCAAGGCGAACCGCGACGCTCTCGCCAACAACCGCACCGCACACTTCTCAAACACCAACATCGGCGACACCTGGTGGGCCCTGGGCCTTGAGGAGCCGAAGGTGAAGATGCAAAGGCCGAGGATGCAATGGCGGTAAGGAAGGCAGTGGTTCTGGCCGCGGGCTTCGGCACCCGGCTGCGTCCTCTCACCCTGTCCCGGCCAAAGCCGCTCCTGCCCGTGATGGGCGAGCCGATGCTTGGCCGCATCCTCGACATGCTTGTGTCGTGGGGAGTGGAGGAGATAAAGGTCAACGCCCACTATCTGGCGGACCAGGTGGAGGAGTTCGTGCGCGAATATCAGGGCGACGCCGCCGACGCAAGGGGCGTATCGGTCTCGGTCGTACGCGAGGAGGCGATACTCGGCACGGGCGGCGTGTTGCGTCCGCTCAAGGCATGGATCGGCGACGACTCGTTCTGGCTCGTGAACGGCGACATAGTGGTGGAGGATCTTGAGCCGGAGCCGATCGAGGAGGCGTTCGGAAGAAGCGGCCGCTTCGCCGCGTGCTGGATGGCCGAGGACTGCGGGCCGCGCACGATCGAGGCCGATCCAGAGGGCCGCGTCTGCAACTGGAAGTCGGACGACGCCGGCTATCCCGGCACGTACACCTACTGCGGCGTGGCGCTCCTCTCTCCCGAGGTCCTGTCGTTCCTGCCTCCCGCGCGGAAGGCGGAAGGCGCGAAGGGCGAAGGGTTCTGCTCGATCGTCGAGGCGTACGAGAACGCGATGATGTCGGCGGGCAGGTTCGTGGTGGGCGTGCAGGAGCCTGACGCGAGCTGGTGCGACGCCGGCACGGGCGACGTGTACCGGGAGCTGAACTCCGAGCCGATGGCGCCTTCGCTCTTCGGCGACGGCAGGCTTGACGCGCTGGTCGCCGCGCTCGGCTGGCAGGACGGCGAAACGCTTGCCGAGTATCTCGGCGCGCGCGGGTCTGACAGGATGTTCTACCGTCTGCACAGGAGCCTTCCGGCGGATGCGGCGGAGGGGCGGCCCGGCGAGTCGGTGCTTGGCGTGGTGTACGAGGAGGCCCGCAAGGAGAACGCCAACGCGCGCTTCGCGCCGGTCACGCGCTTCCTTGCGGCGCATGGAGTGCCGGTGCCGAGGCTCTTCGCCGATCTGCCGGAGCGGCGCGCCTACGCAACGGCTTTTGTTGAGGGAAAGCCGCTGGAGGAGCTGGCGAACGAGAAGGGGGCGGACCTCGTGAAGCTCTACCTGCCCGCGCTCGACATGCTCAAGAGGCTGTGGAGCATCCCCGTGGATGCGGCGGACGCCCCGGAGCTGGAGCCGGCGTTCGGGCCGGAGCTGTACGCATGGGAGCGCGAGCTCTTCGTGCGCGAATGCGTGAAAGGCCGCTATGGCATGGACGCCCTGCCGGAAGACGCCGCGCGCGAGCTGGAAGGGGTCGCGGCGTCGCTTGCCAACGAGCCGCAGGTGCTTGTGCACCGCGACTTCCAAAGCTCGAACCTTATCTGCCCCGATTCGTCGCCGGCGGAACCCATGCTCATCGACTACCAGGGGCTGAGGCGGGGACCGGCGGCGTATGACGCGGCGTCGCTGCTGTACGATCCGTACGTGCCTCTCGACGAAACCGACCGCAGGCTCCTGCTGGAGCTGATGGCGAAGATACCCGGCGCTCCGACGGCGCGCGCAGTCACGCTCGCCGCCGTGCAGAGGCTCTGCCAGGCGCTGGGCGCATACTGCCGCCTTGCGGCGGCCGGGCAGCCACGGTTCACGAAGTTCATACTGCGTGCGCTCGGCAACCTCCACCACGCGGTGCACGGCGCGGAGCTGCCAGCGCTGGCGGCGTTCTCGCACGAGCTGATCGGCCGCGAGAAGCTGCGGTAGGCGCGCGGGGCCACATCTGCTATAATACCTTCCCATGTCTCAAAGCGCATTCTTCCAGGATTTGGCGGTGCTGATGGCGGTGGCCGGGCTGGTGGCCGTCATCTTTCACAAGCTGCGGTGGCCGAAAGTCATCGGCTATCTGCTTGCGGGCGTACTGATGGGCCCGCATACGTGGGGAGGGAGCTTCCTTGCGGACGAGACCTCCATCCAGACGATCGGCCAGCTGGGCATCGTGTTCCTGATGCTGACGCTCGGCCTCGAGTTCTCGGCGGGGGCGCTAAAGAAGGTGAAGGGCGTGTCCGGGCCGATGGCGTTCGTCGATACGGTGGTGATGATCTGGATCGGCTACACGGTTGGGCGGCGCGTCTTCGGGTGGTCGTCGGTGCAGTCGCTGTTCCTCGGGGCGGCGATATGCGACTCCGCGACGACGCTTCTCGCAAAGACGATAGACGAGATGAAGTGGACCTCCAGGCCGTTCGTCAAGTATGTGATCTCCACCTCGATACTGGAAGACGTGATGTGCGTGGGCGTGATCGCGCTCGTCACCGGCGTTGCGAACGGCAGGGGGCTTTCCGTCGGCGCGGTGGGCCTTTCCCTCGGATCGCTTGCGGTGTTCTTCGTGTGCACGGTGGTGCTGGGGATGGTGCTTGTGCCCAGGCTGCTCAACGCCGTGGCGAAGGGCGGAAACGACGAGTCCCTGCTCCTTACGCTGCTCGGCTGCTGCTTCTTCGTGTCGTGGGTCGCGTACAGGCTCGACTTCTCGCTGGCGCTCGGGGCGTTCCTCATGGGCGTGCTCGGCTCCTCCTCCATCGCGCGCCGCCGCCTGCTGAACCTCGCCGCGCCGCTCAGGAACATGTTCGCCGCCGTGTTCTTCGTCACGATCGGCTGCCTCGTGAACCCCGCCGCCTGCTGGGACAACATATGGGTGATACTCCTGCTCTCGCTCGTGGTCGTATGCGGAAAGGGCGTAAACTGCTTCTCGATGTCCATGCTAACGGGCCAGCCGGTCAAGGCGTCGGTGCAGACGGCGTTTGGCCTCGCGCAGATAGGCGAGTTCGCCTACATGGTGGCGCTCCTCTACATGACAGCCACGGGGGACGTGTCGAGCGCGATGTACCAGATCGTCGTGGGCGTGTCGCTCGTGACGACATGCATGAACCCGATGATGCTCCGCATATCAGATCCCGTGGGCGACTGGGTGGAGCGGAGGATGCCGGAGCGCGCGAAGGGCTGGATCAGGCAGTACAACGTGTGGCTGGAGCGCATCCGCGCGGCGGCGGTGCCGGGCGAGACGACGTCCCGCCTGCGCAGGAACCTCGTGTACCTTGCCGTGTTCTGGGTGCTGATGTTCGCGTTCTCCGTGATGGCGTCCATGCTGGACGGCTACGACTGGTCGCGCTTCTCGGCGTTCTTCAACGCGCACAAGAAGACGTTCTTCAGCCTTGCGGCGAACATCGCGTTCCTTGCGCTGCTCAAGCCGATATGGACGGCAGGCCGGCATCTCGGCGACGACGTGGGGCAGCTGCTGCTCGCCGGAGCGCGCTTCTCCGGCGGCGAGGCGTGGCGCAAGGCGCTTCTGCGCACCGCGCGCAGCTTCACGCTGCTGGCTGTCTCGGCGGTGACGCTCGGCGAGATCGTGATGATCGACGTGAACCTGATGCCAGAGGAGACTTCGGTGCGCATCGGGATCGCGGTGGTGCTGGCCGTCGCCATCCCCCTCGCCGTGCGCTACCTCTGGCCTGCGGTCAGCGCGGCCGGCCTGCAGTTCAACGAAGCCCTCGAGGCCGAGGCGCGCATGGCCGAACGCCCGGAGCCTCTCGTGTTCTCCATGCCGAGCGACCGGTACATGAAGGCCGTGATCGCCGGCGCGTCGCCGGCGGCGGGCCGTTCGATCAAGGAGCTTGACATCCGCGCAAAGACAGGAGCGAGCGTCGTGTCGATCTCGCGCGGCGGACTGAAGCACGGCAATCCCGGCGCGGCCTGGCGCTTTGAGCCGGGCGACGAGGTGGAGGCCATCGGCGAGCCTCCCCAGCTCGAATCCCTGAAGCGACTCCTCGGCGTGGAAGCCCCCTGACGGTTCCGGAAGACCTTCCTGACGGCCCGGAAAATATCCGTGGCGGACTTCCTTGCCGCCCTTGACG
>CAMPAA010000205.1 GCA_946631345.1 uncultured Verrucomicrobiota bacterium | reverse complement strand
GGTGAACACATCGCAAAGATGGAGGAGTTCAAAGCAGAGCTTCGCCGCTGGGCCTCGCTCCTCAAGCTCCGGAACATGAAGTTCATCATCCTCTCTGTGCCGGTAACGAACATGCGAGAGGTGCGGGAGCGATTCGGCTCAATGCGCGGCGAGTTGTTCAATCTCATGCAGCGCGAGACGATATACAAGTTCGAATTCGACGGAATTGCCGTCGAGACCGTGCTTGACGCGAAGATGCCCAAGGGAAAGGAGGGTTCGCTGACATGAATAGCTATGTTCCCCTTGACGTCCGCTCGTCGTATTCTATTGGCGATTCCATCTGCCGGATACCACGCCTCGTCCGCAGGGCGCGCAAGATGGGGATCCCTGCGCTTGCTCTCACAGACCGAAACTTCATGTTCGGAGCGGTCGAGTTTCATGAGGCGTGTCGTTCGCAGCGGACAAGCGTCTATTGGGGTTTGCCGCCCATCAAGCCGATAATCGGACGATTCATCGCGGCGACGATTCATGAGGAAAAGCATGTCATACGACTTCTTGCAAAGAACAAGACCGGCTACCACAATCTTGTCCGCATCTCGTCGGCGGAAGTGCAACCGGCAGGTGTCCAAGACAGAGTCATTGCATTCTCCGAAATCGAGAAATGTCGCGAAGGTCTTATATGCATAACGAACGACACGGAGCCGAATTTCGTGGACAAGTGCTTGCGTGTGTTTGGTGGCGATTTTGCTTTCATTGCGGACAATGATGATTTCGATAGTTCGGCATGGCCGTTAGTTTTGATCTGCGCGGCAAATCCAGTGAGGTTCATCAAAAAAGACGATGCCGAAGCGTTTGACACCTACTGCTCCATCTTCGACAGCAAGAAAACGTCAGAGGTCAACGGCAGACATTGCAGCGGTGCTGAATACCTGATGTCGAGAGAGGAGATGTCCTTGCGGTTCCCGAAACATCCAGAATGGATCGAGAACACGGTCAAGCTTGCAGCGCGAATCGAAGATTACGAGATATGCGAAGCGCCTGAAGTACCTGACTTCCCCGTCCCAGGGAAGTTCTGCGACGAGTCAGACTACCTCGCCTCGCTCGTATACGAAGGCATGAAGAAGCGTTGGGGAGACCCGACACCGCCGGAAATCGTAGAACGGATAGATTTCGAGCTGCACGTCATCAAGACGATGGGCTTTTCGGGTTACTTCCTCATCGTCCACGACTACGTGGAGGCGGCGCGGCGAATGGGCGTGTGGGTCGGACCGGGCCGCGGTTCGGCGGCTGGTTCGGCGGTTGCGTATGCGCTTGGAATAACGTCCGTCGATCCAATCAAGCACAGGCTTTTATTTGAACGTTTCCTCAACCCCGACAGAATCTCGATGCCTGACATCGACATTGATTTCGAGGATGCCGGGCGAAGTAAGGTTCTCGAATACCTTTGCGACAAATACGGACGCGACCACGTGGCCCACGTCGTCACCTTCGGGCAAATGGCTCCACGGAGCGCGATAAAGGACGTTTCGCGCGTGCTGGAGTATCCAATCCGTAAAGCCTACGAACTTGCAGGGCTTGTCCCCGACGAACCAAGAATGACATTTAGTCGGGCACTTAACGGTTCCGCAAAATTCCGCCAGGTGTATGAGAATGGCGATGAGGCGCAGAAGAAGATTCTCCGCATAGCCGAGAAGCTTGAAGGGTGTGTCAGACAACCTGGCATACATGCCTGCGGAATCGTTATCTCGCGCAAGCCGCTTTCGGGGACATTGCCTGTAATGCCGATTGGGGCGAATAATCGCGCGGTTGGCGGGCCGGAACTCGTCACGCAATATGACGGAAAGTATGTCGAACCCGTAGGGCTTATAAAGTTTGACATCCTTGGCTTAAGGACTTTGGCAATCCACAAGCGCTGCGTGAACTTGATCAAGGAGCGGAAGGGGCAGGTGATCAATCTCGACAAGATCCCGACTGACGAATATGAAACGATAGAGGTCTTTGCACGAGGCGATACCGATTATGTTTTCCAGTTCGAGTCTGCCGGCATGAAAAAGTGGCTCAAGGCGCTCAAGCCAAAAAGCTTTGAGGATCTTGTCGCCATGAATGCTCTTTACCGGCCTGGGCCGATAGCCTTCATTCCTACATTCGTGCGGCGAAAGAACGGCGAGGAGCTGGTCGTGTACGATCATCCTCTCGTGGAGGAGGAACTGCGCGAGACATACGGCGTTGCCATCTATCAGGAGCAGATCATGATACTCTCGCGGAAGCTGGCCGGCTTCACGCGGAGCGAGTCGGACAAGCTGCGCAAGGCGATGGGCAAGAGGCGCATCGACATCATGGAGGAGATGAAGGGCAAGTTCGTCGAAGGCTGTCTCGCCAACCCGGAGTTTCGCACTGGCAAGTGGCAGGACGAGGGTGAAGCTCGCAGCACCATCGCCAGGATATGGAAAGGTTGGGAGTCGTTCGCGGCATACGCGTTTAACAAGTCGCATGCCGTTGCCTACGCCTGGCTTGCCTACCAGTCGGCCTATCTTAAGGCGCACTACCCTGTTGAATTTGCCGAGGCCGTATGCGGAGGCAAGGCGATAGAGGATATGGTATAATAGTGGTAATGCATTGGTTTTTCGGACAACAACCGGGGCTGCGCCCCGAACCCCGCAAGGCCGCGCAAGGCACGTCGGCGGCGGTGAGATGCGGCGTGGGCGCTGTAGTGGGGGCTCGGGGGAGATGTCCCCCGGTCGAAGTCGACAGGAGGCGCGGCGCATGAGATTGCAATTCGATAAGAGCGGACGGCGCTTTTTCTTTCTCACTTTCTGCGTGAGGGGAAGAAAGGCGGTGCTCTCACGCATCGTGACGAAGGCAGAGCGCGATGGCAAGCCGGGCTACACCGTTGAATTGACGCCGAGCGACGTGCCGGTATTTCCCGTAAACTACGACAACTGCCATCTGATGAACGCCCGCAACGAGGCGCTGTGCAGAAGGGCGACTGGGGTGGAAGAGGAGTAGTTTTAGGGGTTTGTGTCTAACGCAGAGGCGCAGAGAAAAGGAGAGTGCTATGAACAAAATACAAAAAAAGTTTTATGAAAGTTTAAAAGAGTCTTATCCTGATAAGATACGGAGTAGAATCGATGCAAAATTCCATGTCGAAGGCAAACAGAATGATAATCCAGTAATCTACAGGGGGAAGATGGCACCCGAATTTGAGGCGTCATTCAAGACGGATTTTGGCAAAAGGGGGCAGGCGTATGCGATATTTTCTTCAGCAATAATGGCATACAATTTTTTCCATTGGGTAGCTAAGAACAAGCCGATTAATATCGATGGGTTGATTTACGACGAGGTTATGTTTGAATTCCCTTTAAGAACATTCAAAAACAGAAAATCATCTGCGAAAATGGACGTGGTCTTGTTGAATCGGGAGACTGCACAAGTCCTGTTTATAGAGTCAAAGTTTACAGAACATTTCTGCAACAAAAAATTTGTTATTCCAGAAGCTTACAGAGACAAGTCAAATTATTTTAAAGGTGGGCATGGAGAAGAATGGGAGTCGATTGTGAAATCCTGTGCGGAGGAAATGTCTCAACAAAAGGGATATTGCGAGGGAATCAAACAGGAAATATGCCATCTTGTTGGCATTTGTGCGTCTCGGACAAAATCATATACTGGGAAACGACCAATGGAAAATGGTTATAGTTGGCGTCTGCGCAACATCGTATTCAACCCGAAAGCGGAAGCGTGCAATGATTCTCCATACGATAATTATAAAAGGTTATACACGGAGTTCAAGAAACAGGTTAAGAAACAGGTTGGTACTAAGATGAATTCGTTAATAGAAATTATGGATTACAAGCCCATTTGGAGTGCGATATGCAAGGCGTTTCCATATGAATGCGATCCTTATAGAAAATTCATCTGGGAAAGATATATGCGGTTTGCGGCGGAATGAAATCTTTTTAAGTGCAAGAACTGACCACCAGTTCAAACTTTGACCACTGCCAAGCCCTGGGACCGCAAGGTTTCGGGGTTTGTGCTGTTTTGGCATGGATGTTGCTTGTAGATTTGTGTATGAAAAATAGGAAAGTAAAAGAGAAGGGCGGGGCGGGGAGGAATTCCCGCAGGGTGCGCTGCGAAATGAATTTGTGCGACGTGAAGGCCGCGATTGACAATGGATGCAAGGTGACGATTCTCATCCGCCACGCGGAGCGTCCGCCGATAGAAGAGGGCGACACGACGTTTGGCGCGAGCCTTGCGCTTACGGAGCGCGGATGGCGCATGGCGCGTCAGTTCGGCGCGCTGCTGGCCAATACGGTGCACCCGAAGTCCGTCGCGTTCTATGCGAGCGGAACCTTCCGCACGGTCCAGACGGCGTGCGGAATGGCGATGGGACTCGATGCCCCGGGGTTGGAGAATTCAATCGCGCGCAGGATAGACCTCGCCGAGTTTCTTGGAAGCGGCTCGCCGTTTTTCGGGGCGTGCGAAGAGCGCATGGCTCTTATTGCGGGCGGCCACTACCATGAACAGCTGAACGAGTATTTCAGCTGCGGGAGGATGTGCGGCTACAGGCCGCTCGGACTGGCGACGGGAGAGATGGAGAGGCGTCTCCATGCCTTGCACCGCTCTGGCGGGAATCTTGTCATCGCCGTTACGCACGACATCAACGTCGCGGCGTTTCTCGCAGGGCGTGGCGTAGTCGCTTCTTTCACGGAGGTGACATGGCCCGATTACCAGGATGCGGCCATTGTCGTCGAGGGGCCTGGTAGGAACAGGGAATACGGATACATGCGTTGGAACATGGATTTCGAAGGTATAGATTTGCTGGACATGAGGTATGCGTAAGGAGATTATGCAATAAGCGGATTCGAGAACAACATGCGCGACGGGCGGCCCTTGTAGGCAGGCGCGCGCTTGGCGCGGAAGTTGCTTTATGTTTGGCATGGAGCAGAACATGACATTGCAGGTCAGTGGAGGTGCTTGTGGACGCTGATATAAGATTAACCATGCTGGTCAAAAATTTGGTAGAATATTCATCGGATCAAACTGGAGAACGACTGGAGGTCGCGATGAATGGTTCTGATAATCTCATACTGACCGGATGGGGGCACGTCGAGTACGTGGCCGCGGCTGCCGCTGCGCTCAAGGCGCTCAGGGGAAACGCCGACGTGCTCGGCGTGAGCCGCAGGAGGCTCCCCGAGCTCATGGAGGAACTCGCCGACCATCGTGACGAGCGCGATGCCTCCGCCAGGCGGCCGAAGAGGATATACATCGTCGGCGTTTCCCTGTCAGGCGATCCCGCGCGGCTCGCGGATGCGCTGCGGCGGCTGAAGGCGCGCGGCGTGAAGACGATGTGGATAAGCGCGCTCGAGATGCCCGATGAGGTCGCTCCCGTGCTCACGGGGCTGATGGAGGCAAAAGTATACGATGCATCGCTGCTCGAGGCCGTCGGGCAGGTCTTGTCCGTCGACGTGGCGGAGTACATGCCGTTCCTCGATGATGTGAAGCGGGCCGGCGCAGACATCCGCGCCTACGTCGCCTTCGTCGAGGTGGCGCAGTTCTACTACCGCAACTACCAGGACGAGTCGCTGTACGCAAAGGCGGTG
>CAMPAA010000204.1 GCA_946631345.1 uncultured Verrucomicrobiota bacterium | reverse complement strand
GGCACGTCTGGCGATCCGGCCGAAACCGTCGCCAAGGGATCCGTACGAAGAGGACGTGTCCGGAGTTTATAAACTCCGGACATCGCTCCACCCCCGCAGCGGGATGTGGTACAATACGCGATATGGGAAAGAGAGCCATACGCGCGCCGCCAGGCGCGGCCTCTGGGCGAACCCCGCCCCAGTCAACCCCTACGAATGGCGGAAATCCAGACGGTAGCGGATGTTAGCCGTCAGCAAGCGCGTGAAACTCTCGTTCTGCCGTCTCCCATGCTGCGCATTATGCCACACTCCCCGCCGCCGGTTGCGGAAGCCCTTTGGGCCATTGCGACCGGCGGCGAGTCCCAGCAGTCTCCGCTACTTCCTCCTGAAGAGAGGGGCGGCGATGCGCTGGAGCGCTTCAGACGAGCGGATGCGCTCCATGGTGACGGCGGCGTCGCTCTGGTATGCCTGGATGATCGCACGCTGTGCCTCGGTCACCTGCGAGAGGGCATCCTTGGCCAGCGCCGCAGCCAGCCACGCCTCCGCGTCCTTGGGCTGGACGCGCAGGTATTCGTTTAGTTGCGCGTTCGCCTCTGTGGGCATGCCACCCTCGATGAGCGTCATCGCCAGTTCCTTGCGGATGTTCGGCGGGACGTTCGGCGGCATCAGAGCCAGTGCGCGGTTCGCAGCCTGTGCGGCGTCGCCGCGCTGCCCGCACTGCGTGTAGAGCAGAGAGCCGCGGTACTGGCATTCAAAGCTGTCTGCCGCGCCCTTGGTCTCCAGTGCCTTCTTTGTGAAGGCGCGCGCGGCGGACGTCTGCCCGAGCTGAAGATAGCACTGGGCGAGGACGAGGCTTTCGGCCGGCGAGAGCTGCTTCTTTACGGACTTGGCCTGGAGGTCGGCTATCTGGTCGGTGATCTGCCGCATGCGCTGCGCGTAGCTGCGCATTGAGCCGGTGCGGGAGTTGTTGGGGTCAACGCGGTCGGTATAGTCGAGTATGTCATTCACGACATCCCACTTGCGGATGGGCAGCAGCGATTCCTGTATGTATCGGAAACTGGCCTCTGGAGAGGCGGGATATAGCAGCACCGCCTCGCGGAACGCCTGTTCGGCTTCGCGGTAGCGGCCAGTGTGCGAATACAGCCCGGCAATGGCGGCGCGGAGCTTCGAAAAACTCTTTTGGGCAGGGAAGTCGCGTCGGAACGCCTTGTCCTGCAGCAGACGGCGCATGTACCAGTCCCAGAACTCCATGTCGTTTTGGATGATCTGGGGTGTGAGCGGGTTCTTGTCCTTGTTGATCTTCATGATCAGGCCGTGAGGCGAGAGGTACGGATACATCCACTGGATCACGTAGCTCTCCTCCACGTAGAAGGCGTGGCGCAGGCGCTCGTGGTCGAACATCATCTTCGTGAGGATGCCGTTGATCTCCATCACGCCGAGCGCGCCGGTGACCTGCACGCGGCCGTTCTCTATCTTGAGGTCGGCGTTGGCGTTGCGCTTGCCGCTCTGCACCTCCTCCACGTATATCTGGAACGACTCCGCGGAGTCCTCCTTTGAGGGGATCCAGATTTCGTCGCCGTAGAGGTCGCGCTCCACGCTCATGTACGTGTCGTCGGCGAGCGCGTTTTGCGTTATCAGGTAGACGTCCGGACGGAAATTTGCGGAGTAGATCATGTATGTGGGCACGAAACGGCCCGGATCGGTGCCGCCGAAGAAGATGGAGTGTGGCTCCATCTGCTCCGGCCAGAGCGGGTTGGGCAGGGGCTCCTCGTCGGGAAGCAACTCGTCGCGTATCTCTTCCGCGCCGTCAAGCTGCCAGGCACCGAACTGCCATCCGAAGGTGTGGCCGTTCTGCTCTGCGCTGCCGAGCTCGAACACGAGGCGGTCGTTGGTGTAGTTCTCGTAGATCGGGATGAGCGAGGTGGCGAGCATCAGTGCGCAGAGCACAGGTATGAGCCAGCCCGGAAGACGTCCACCCTTGCTTTCCGCCGAGAAGTCGCCTTCGCGCCTGCGCCCGATGAGTCTCTCCCACAGCAGTACGGCGAACTTTGCGCCGAATACGAGCCCGTAGCCGATCCACAGCGCGAACATGCCGTGCGACGAGATGAATTTAACCTTCTGGATGAAACCGTCCTGCACGTCGCCCTTGGTGTTGGCGAGCGCGATCAGCAGCACGGACATGACGAGGAAGCAGCTGCCGATGGCGGCGAGCCAGCTGTACCAGGTTCGGCGATGTTCGCGCCTGGTGAAGAGGTGGCCGAGCGGGAAGGATGCGAGGGCCACGGCCATCAGCACGGCGGTGAACTGCGTGCGGAGATCCTTCACGTAGAACCCAAGCTCGTTCAGGAAGTGTAGCGAGAACACGTCTCCCATCTTGATGGCCTCGTACTGGCCGCGCGTGATTGCGTGCTTGAAGCCCTCCCATGTGCGGGGATAGCCCCAGTTCATCGGCGGGTTGCGCAGGTCGGAGACGATGGGCATGTATGCGTAGAACGAGACGCCAAGCTCTGCGAGGAACGTGGCGACGGCCATCGAGCGGCCCGTTGGCAGCGCGACGAAGGCGAGGCCGAGCACGAGGAAGTTCCACACGATCGGCCAGATGAACCACCAGCTGTGCGGGTTTGTGAGGCCGTTCATCGCGCCTTTCTCCAGCAGCACGAACGTAGTGAGCTGCACGGCGGCGACAGGCACTGCGAAGGCGAGGCCGCGCGGTGTGCGCCAAACGAGCCCGAACAGCGCGGCTAGCCCGAAGAGCAGCAGCATATTCTCCTTGAGATAGGAGTGCGGTACGCCGCGATATCCTGCGGCATCCGCCGACGGCCCGCTGCCAGCTACGATGAGCGCGATCAGGCCGCATGCTATCGCCGCGCCGAGCCAGCGCCAGTCCCTGCGCTCCTTGTTGAAGGCGAATCCGAGCGAGCATACCATGGAGCCAAGAAGGAACGCGCCGATCCAGGCGTACTTGGCCGGCTGGAGAAGGGGAGCCACCAGCTGCTCGTTTACGGTGTTCCATTCCGCATGCTGCGCAAACACCGTTGCGGCGAGCAGCACCAGCCCGACGCCGGCGAACCCTATCTGCCGCCACCACCTGCGCACGAAGGGCGCGACAGCCACGAGGACGCATCCAGCCCATAGCATCCATTCGTTCGGGCAGGAGTCGGTCTTTAGGACAGGCTCGAACTTGTTGATCACGTCCGCGCTCATGTAGGCGCTGGCGCGGAGCATGCAGCCCGTCTTGAGCAGCACGTAGGTGAGGCCGATGGGAATCAGGATCAGCACCGTGTCGCGGAACATCTTGAGATCCTTGAGTGCGACGATCACGGCGATCGGCACGGCGGCGAGCAGAAGCACCTGGTAGTTTGTGAGGCCGAGGCCGAACACGAACGACGTGAGCCACAGGATCTTGTCGGAGGGTTGGCGCATCCAGCGGTAGGAGAGCAGGAACACCCACATCAGGAACAGCGCGTTGAGCGAGTATATCTCCACGATGGTGGACTGCGACCACATCACCGGTGAGAACGCGAACACCAGAGCGGCGGCGACACCACCGGAGAACGCGAACAGCGAATTGGGCGACTGAGCGGATTGCCGCCCGTCATTCGGCCCCGCCGGAGCCATCATGTCCATGCTGGATCGGCATACGAGCATCGCCGTGCATCCGGCGGCGAACGCGCCGGTCACAGCCGAGAAGAGCGACATGGCCCATGCGGGCGTTGGGTGGCCCATGTAGGTGACCCACGAGAAGAGTCGGCAGAACACCCAGCCGCACATGCTCCAGAACGGATATCCCGGCGGATGCGGCACGCCGAGGTGGTCGGCGGCGGTCGCGAGCTCTCCTGAGTCCTCAAGCCCCACGGACGGGCCGAGCGTGAAGAAATAGACGAGAAACGCGGCAAGCGTCGCGGTCCAAAACGCCGCCCAGTCGATCTTCGTGAAAAACTTCCGGCTGGTGTCGGCGGCAGAGTGCTGTTCGTTCATCGGAATGATATTCCCCTGTTGAATTTAGGCGCTATTTTACCATAACGCACGCGTGCGCGCAAACGCGCCCATCCCCGCCTGCCATCCTGCGGCCGGAGGCGTTTATGCCGCATCCCGCGTTGTGGTATAATACCTGTCCATCTGAAACATCAAAGGAAAGGTCAAGAAGATGCCGTCTCTCGCAGACATGAGAACAAAGGCCAAGGAAGCCGGCCTAATGAAGCTGGACAAGCTTATCGCCAAGAGGCAGTCCATACCCACCAACGAATTTCCGATCCCGCTCAAGGAACTGTGCGAGCGCTACGAGCGGCTTTACACCGGCTGTGTGAACGACGTTATGCGCGAAGCCTGCCTTCTCGACCAGAACCTCCCGCACGACATCATGCCGCTCCGCGACGAGATGACCGTATGCGGGGAGGCGTTCACCGTTAAAAGCGCGCCGAACTGCATGATCGAGGGCGAGATGACATTCCGTGCGCAGATGCTTGACGATTTCAAGCCGGACGGCGTGGTGGTGTGGGACACCTCCTCTGACGTGGAGGCATCGCTCTGGGGCGGTGTCATGACGGCGACGGCGATGACGAAGGGCATACGCGGAGCGGTGATAGCAGGCGGCATCCGCGACACGAAGCAGATACTCGAGCAGAAGTTCCCGGTATTCTACCGCTACCGCGTGTCGAACGGATCGCTTGGCCGCTGCATGATTACGCACTACCAGGTGCCGGTGAAGATCGGCAAGGTCACCGTGCGGCCGGGCGACATAATCTTCGGCGACATCGACGGCGTGCTGTGCATTCCTCGCGAGATCGCCTACGAGGTGCTGCTCAGGGCGGAAGGCATCGAGAAGAACGAAGTGGACATCTTTTCCTGGGTACATCAGGGCGACACCATCAGCGAAATCATCGACAAAGGCGGCTACTTCTGATTGGCGCGCCAGGCGCTGAGGGTCATGCCGGTCTCCTTCCGGAAGAACTTCCGCAGGGAGTTCGGGTGCGTGAAGCCGCAGAAGTCCGAGATCGTCTTCAGCTGAAGGTTCCTGTCCTTGAGCAGCTGTTTTGCTCGGTCGAGCTGCACGGCGTGTATCTCGTCCAGGATGGAGTGGCCGGTGGCCCGCCTGAAGCGCATGTCCGCAAGGCGGCGTGAGCACGGGAAGAGCCGCGCCACCGTCGAAGCACGGAGCCCTGAGCACGCCTCGCGCGCGATGAGGTCGAGGGCCTCCTTCACCGAGCGGTCGGGCGTGGCGAGCGGACGCGTCGAGGCGCGCCGCACCACGCGGAGCGGGCCGAACGTGCTGTGCCTGGTGCCGGTGAACCTGCCCTTTGACCTTGCGATTGCGAGCAGCATGAGAGCGGCGAGGTTCCCGCCGCGCCGGAAGTCCGGCTCGATGGACGTGAGAGGGGGAATGGTGTGCTCGCATATCCGGGCGTAGTTGTCCACGCCGATCACGGCGACTTCATCTGGCACGGGGATTCCCTCGAAACGCGCCGCGGTTATGACGTCGTCGGCGGTGATGTCGTTTGCGGCGAAGATGGCACATGGTTTCCGCAGCTTGGCCAGAAAGCGCCGTAGCGCCCTCTGCCGTCCGGTGGCACCATCCCGCATGGAATGGTGGCGGAATACCGTGC
>CAMPAA010000203.1 GCA_946631345.1 uncultured Verrucomicrobiota bacterium | reverse complement strand
GAAGGAATCCCCTTTGCGCCAGTGTGTGCAATAGCTGTCGCCGTGCAGGTCCTATTTCCCGTGGGTGCGGCACTTGTCGCCGCAGCCGCACCCACAATCCTTGTGCGAACATCCACATTCGCACGGCGTGCCCTTGCGGAAGTTTCGCCAGAGGGCGAACCCCACAAGCCCGAAGAGGACCAGCACTACCGCAATCGAAGCCGCGTTCATCTTACGCCTTCCTTCCCGGACGGACGATCATCCACAGGCACCAGAGGTCGACCAGGATCGCGACGGCCGTCCACAGGCCGAACCCGCCGCCCGCGATCAGCATCCCGATCTGGTAGACGGAGAGGGCGAGCGTGTAGCCCACGAACAGCTGGAAGGCGATCGCGAACCAGCCCCACGCCTTCGACCCCATCTCGCGGAACGTCACCGCGATCGCCACCATGCACGGCGGCACGAACAGGTTGAAGAGCATGAACGACATCGCCGCAAGCTTCGGATAGGCGCTGAACGAGGCGAACAGGTTCGTGACGTGCGCCGCCGTGGACGCGCCGTCCATGCCCGCCGCCACGAGGCCCAGCGTGGCCGTGGCCTGCTCCTTCGCGATCTCGGCCGAGACCGAGGCCGCCGCGCCCTGCCAGGTGCCGAACCCGAGCGGCGCGAAGAGCCACGCGATCCAGTTGCCCATCGTCGCGAGCATCGACTCGGCGATCTGCTCATCCTCCAGCAGGTTGAACTTGAAGTCGAAGTGCATGATGAACCACAGGAACACGCACGCCGGGAAGATGATCAGGCCGGCCTTGAGCATATACGCCTTCACGCGGTTCCACGTGTGGCGCAGGATGCCGCCCACGGTGGGCATGTGGTACGCCGGAAGCTCCATCACGAACGGGGCCGCCTCGCCCGCGAACGCCCGGGACTTCTTGAGCGCGATGCCGCCGAGCACGATGATCGCGATGCCGATCACGTCCATGAGCGGCGCCACGTACCACATCTCGCGGAAGAAGATCGCCGCGAACATGGCGATGATCACCGTCTTCGCGCCGCACGGGATGAACGTGGCGAGGATGATCGTCATGCGGCGATCGCGCTCGCTCTCGATCGTGCGCGCCGCCATCACGGCCGGCACGCCGCAGCCCTTGCCCACGATCATCGGGATGAAGCTCTTGCCGGAGAGGCCGAACTTGCGGAAGAGACGGTCCATGATGAACGCCACGCGCGCCATGTAGCCGCAGTCCTCAAGGAACGCGAGGAACAGAAACACCACGCAGATCACCGGCACGAAGCCGAGCACCGTCGCGACACCGCCCCACGCGCCGTCGTTGACGAGGCTCGCGACCGTGTCGCTCACGCCCATCTTCTCGAGCGCACCGCCGATGAGCGCGCCGATGCCGGGCACCCACACGCCGAATTCGGACGGTTCGGGCTCCTCATACTCCGCCGTCTTCTGATAGGCCGCGAAATCCACGTTCCACTTGTCCGGCTCGCCGCACCCGCACCCGCAGCCGTCGCACTCTTCGCCGGCCTCGCGCGTCTTGGCGCACTTCTCGCAGTCGCATTCCTTGGCCACCGGTTCGCCGGTCTCCTCGTCCTCCACGAACACGTCCTTGGCGACGACCGTCTTGGCCAGCGCCTCGTCTAGCACCTCGAATTCGCTCTCCTCGAATTCGTCGCCCTCCTTCTCGGGCTTGAACTCGGCCTTGGCCTTCGCGTTGAAGGCCTCCAGCGCCTTGTCGTAGGCCTCCTCGCCGTTCTTGGCGTTGTAGGCCTCCTTGTAGGCGTCCTGCCAGGCGGTCTTCGAAGCGTCCTGCTTGGCGAACTCGCCCTGCGCATCCTCGAATTCCATGCCCTTGTACTTGCCGTCGGCCGTGCATTCGTGCGTGGTGAACGGCAGATGCCAGCCGTCGCCGAGGAAGCCGTCGTTCGCCCAGTCGGTGAGCACCGTGCCGGGGCCGCCGTCGGCCACCGCGAGCCACCACATCGCGCAGAGCGACAGGATGAAGATCGGCAGCGCGAGAATGCGGTTGGTGACGATCTTGTCGATCTTGTCGGAGAGCGTCGTGGACGCCTTGCGCGGCGAACGCCTGAAAGTCTCGCCGACGATTTTCTGGATGTAATCGTAGCGCTGAGTCGTTATGATGGACTCCGCATCGTCATCCATCTCCTTCTCGCAGTCCTTGATGTGCCCTTCGACATGATCTATGATGTCCGCCGGCACCTTAAGGGTCTCGATCGCCTTGGCGTCGCGCTCGAACACCTTTATCGCGGCCCAGCGGCTGGTGGCCTTCTCGACCTTGCCGTGCAGGGACTCCTCGATGTGAGCGATCGCATGCTCTACCGAACCGGTGAACACGTGCGGGCGCTCTCCCTTCACGCCCCTGGAGGCCTCCTCCATGGCAAGCTCCGCCGCCGCCATCGTCCCTTCGCCCTTGAGCGCGGAGATCTCCACCACCGGGCAACCCAGCTTCTTGGCGAGCTTCTCTATGTCAATTCTGTCTCCGTTCCGGCGCACCACGTCTATCATGTTGACGGCCACCACCATAGGCAGGTCAAGCTCGAGGAGCTGCGTCGTGAGGTAGAGGTTGCGTTCGAGGTTAGAGCCGTCCACGATGTTCAGGATGGCGCTGGGCTTCTCGTTCACGAGGTAGTTGCGCGCCACAACCTCCTCAAGCGAATACGGCGAAAGCGAGTATATGCCTGGAAGATCCTGTATGACAACGTCCTTGTGGCCGGCGAGCATGCCGTCCTTCTTCTCAACGGTCACGCCAGGCCAGTTGCCCACGTACTGCGATGAACCGGTGAGGTCGTTGAACAGCGTCGTCTTGCCGCAGTTCGGGTTTCCTGCGAGTGCTATCTTTGTAGCCATGTGATCCATCCTCCTCTTACGCCACCTCGATTGCGGCGGCTTCGTCCTTGCGGATCGACAACTCGTATCCGCGCACCGTCAGCTCGATGGGGTCACCGAGCGGAGCGATCTTGCGCACGGTCACCACCGTGCCTTTGGTGAGCCCCATGTCCATCACGCGGCGCTTCACGGGGCCGCTCCCGCTGATCCGGGCAATCGTAACGGTCTTGCCCGCATTGACTTCCTTCAGTGTCATACCATGATTCCCTTCCTTGAAGATTTCAGACCAGTATCCGCTTCGCCAGATCGCTGTCGATCGCGACGCGGCTTCCCATCACGCCTATGACGAGGTTGCCCCCCAGCTCAGTCACGATCTCCACCTCCACACCCTCGGTGAAACCGAGCGTGCCGAGGTGCTTGCGCACGGCGTCATTGCCAGTTACGCCCTTTATCCTGGCGCGCCCTCCAACTCCCATCATTGACAGCGGCATATCCTTCTCTTTTCCTTCTCTTACCTAATTAGCCTTAACAAACAGTGCGAAGTATAGCACATCGCACTATTCGCGTCAACGAAAAAGATTAGTGGTATTTAAGAATTGCTCCGCCGGAGGGCGCGAGGCCGCGCTACCACACGATCTCGTCAGCCTTGAACACAGGGCCGTTCACGCAGCAGCGGGCGTTCCACTCCTCGCCGTTCGGCCGCCGGAGTCGCTGCACGCAGGCAAAGCATGCGCCCACCCCGCATATCATGTGGCGATCCATCGATATCCACCCCTTCGAGCCGGTGCCGACGGCGCGCTGCGACACCGCCTTCAGGAGGCCATCCGGCCCGCACGTGAACAGTTCGAAGCGCCTGCCCTCCCCGCGCAGGGCGATGAGAGCATCGTCCAGAGGCTCTGTGACGAATCCCTTCACGCCATCGGAGCCGTCGTTCGTAGCCGTACGCACGTCAACGCCAAGCGCGCGGAAGCGCTCAAGCTCCAGAAGGTCGCTTTTTGTCCGCCCGCCCACGAAAAGGATCGGCCGCTCCATCCCGTCTTTCGCCATGAGGCGCTTTGCGAGAAAATAGAGAGGCGCAACGCCGTATCCGCCGCCGACAAGCAGCGGCACGCCTGCGCACGCCACGGGGAAACCGAAGCCGAGCGGCCCCATCACCTCAATCTCGGCGCCAGCGGGTTCCTGCGCAAGCGCCGCCGTGCCGCGGCCCACCACCTTGTAGAGGACCGTGACAATGCCTGCATCCGGGTCGCTGTCGAATATCGAGAATGGCCTGCGCAGCGCAGAGGCTTCAAGCCCAGGAACCTTTACATGGACAAACTGCCCGGGCTGGGCGGCGGCGGCAACCTGCGGCGCAGCCAGCACCAGCATCCGGTATCCCGGCGCAGCATCCTCATGTGAAGCGATTCTGCATTTCTCATTGATGGCCATCTTTTCTCTCCTTCGTCTGAAAACCGACGCCTCCGCCCTACTTGCCCAGAGCCTCCACGGGATCCTTGCACGCCGCCAGCATTGCGGGGATGAATGATGCGAGCAGCCCAAAAACATACACGATGACGACCACCCACACGACATCCGCCGCCACCAAGCGGTAGGGGATCGAATCAAGTCCGTACACCGCCTTCGGGAACACCTCCACGCCGAAATGCGCCAGCTGCTCCACGAGACTCTGGAGATTGGCCAGCACACCCCACGCAGCAAGGAGCCCAAGCGCCACGCCGGCCGTGCACTGCACGAGACCATGCACCATGAACACGGCCATTATGCGTCGCTTCGGGAAGCGAAGCGCCTTCAGGAGGCCAATCTCAGGCGTCTTCTGCACCGTCAGCACCAAAAGAGTGTTCATCACGCAGAACAGCGCCACCACGGTTATGAGCATAAGGAGAAGAGCGGTCATGTTCTTCTCGACGGCCAACGCGTTGAACAGCTCGCGGTCGGCTTCGCGCCACGTTATGAGCCGGTTGTCGGACAGCCCGCGAACCGCCTCGCACACCCTGTCGAACGCCGCAGGCACTGCCGGCTCCGCGCACTTGAGGTGTATTGCGAACACGCCTCCCCGATCCAGCCCCATGAGGTCGCGCACGTTCGGGAGGGACGCCACGGCAAAGCCGGAGTCGTAGTCACGCTGGCCGGAGGAGAATATGCCGGCCACCCTCCACCTGACCGGCAACACGATTTCGTCGCGGTCGACAAGCGTCTTGGGCGAATATACCGTAATCTCGTCGCCGGTCCATGCGCCGAGCTGCCTCGCCAGATCCACGCCCAGCACTATCGAATCGCCGTCAAGGTCGTAGGTTCCGGCCCGCGGTGCGCCGAGCCTGTATGCACGGCTGAAACGGTCGGAATCGACGCCAAGGATCACAGGCGCCGACACACGCCCGTCATGCTGCAGCAAGCAGCGCGTGTCGATCTCAGGCGTCACCGCAACCACGCCCGGCACTGCCTCAAGCTTTTTGACCAGCAGATCCTCGTCGCGTATCACCTGACTGTTGCCGTACGGCACGAGCGAGATGTGGGGCTTGAAATCAAGTATCTTCCGTTCCCAGAGGTCGCCGAAGCCAGTCATCACCGCACGCACGATTATGACGGCCGCCACTCCCAGCAGAACGCCCAAAACCGAAACACAGGTGATGACAGAGGTCACCGAGCGTTTCGGCTTCAGGTATTTGAACGCCAGAAAGAGCGGAAAAGGCATCGCCTTCCCCTATATCGTGAACACCGACACGTTGAACATCTGGTACTTGTTGCAGGTGTCGAGC
>CAMPAA010000202.1 GCA_946631345.1 uncultured Verrucomicrobiota bacterium | reverse complement strand
TTCAGGGGAGTGTGCCCCGTGGTGGCGAAGCTCTTCAACCTCGTGCGCCCGCACCTTGCCGTGTTCGGGCAGAAGGATTTCCAGCAGGCGACCATCATCAGGCGCATGGTGCGAGATCTCGACTTCGGCATCGACATCGTTGTCGCCCCGATCGTGCGCGAGCCGTTAGGCCTGGCGAGATCCTCGCGCAACTCCTACCTTTCCGCGCCGGAGCGCGCCAGTGCTCTCGCGCTCTCGCAGGCGCTCGCGGCGCTGAAGGAGGGGCCGTGGGCCGCGCAGCGCCGCCGCACCGAGAGGTTCCTCGCCGCGCATGGCCTCAGGGTTGACTACGTGGAGGCTGTGGATGCCGCCACGCTCAGGCCGGTGAAGTCGCTTCGCCGAGGCACTGCGGCGTTGCTCGCCGCTTTCGCGGGCAAGACCCGCCTGATCGACAACCGTATGTTCTGACACGTCTACGACAAAGGAGGGGTTTGCCATGAGGACGCGTGAAATCGAACGGCTGGCATGGGGCACGGACGCAGGCTTCTACCGCCTGCTTCCGCAGGAGGTTCTCATGCCCGCCGACGAGGCTGATGTGATCCGGATCGTCTCCCGCGCAAGGCGGGAGCGCAAATCCATCACGTTCCGCGCCGCCGGCACTTCGCTGTCGGGGCAGGCCATCACCGACTCGCTTCTGGTCGTGTGCGGCAAGAAGTGGGAGAGGCACGAGGTGCTTGACGGTGGCGCGCGGATACGCCTGCAGCCGGGCGTGGTTGGCGGGCGCGTGAACGAAGTGTTGCGCCCGTACGGACGCCGCTTCACGCCCGACCCCGCGTCCGTCAACAGCGCAATGGTGGGCGGCATCGTGATGAACAACGCCTCAGGCATGAGCTGCGGCACTCACTCCAACAGCTACCGGATGCTGGAGTCCGTGAGGCTGGTGCTCGCCGACGGCACCGTGCTTGACACGGGCGACTCCGCATCGCGCCGCGCGTTCGCCGCCTCACACGGGGATTTCCTCCGTCGGATAGAGGAGCTGCGCGACAGGACCCGCGCGGACGCGGAGCTCGCCGAACGCATACGCCGCAAGTACTCCATCAAGAACGTGACGGGGCTTACGATACTTCCGTTTGTGGAGTTCGACGATCCGTTCGACATCATCGCCCACCTCATTCCGGGCAGCGAGGGGACGCTCGCGTTCCTTTCGGAGGTCACGTTCCGCACGGGGAGTATCGCACCACTCACTGAGTCCGCGCTGCTGTTGTTCCCGACGGCGCGCTCCGCATGCGAGGCGGTCGCCGCGCTGAAGAAGACCGGCGCGGCGGTCGCGGCGGAGTTCTTCGACCGGCGCGCGATGCGCGTTGTCGAGAAGGATTTCCCGGAGCTGGCCGGCCTGCCGGAGTCGGCGGGGGCGCTGCTCGTCAAGACCGAGGCGGCGGACAGGGCAGAGCTCGACATGCGCCGCGCGAGGATCGACGAGGCGCTGAAGCCGTACCCGCTCGCAGCGCCGGCGGCGTTCACGGCGGATCCCGCGAAGGTCGCCCGCTACTGGGCCATGCGCAGCGGCATCTTCCCGGCCGTGGGCGGCGCGCGCGAGATCGGCACGACATGCCTCATCGAGGATGTGGCCGTGCCCATCGAACGCCTTGCGGATGCGACGGACGACCTCCAGAGGCTCTTCATCGACCACAGCTACCCAGACGCCGTCATATACGGCCACGCCCTCGACGGCAACTGGCACTTCATCCTCAACCAGAGGTTCGACACTCCGGAGGCCGTGGCGCAGTACGACGGCATGATGCGCGACGTCATCGCGCTCGTCACGGAGAAGTACGGCGGCTCTCTCAAGGCTGAGCACGGCACGGGACGGAACATGGCACCGTTCGTGCGCCGCGAGTGGGGCGATGCGGCGTATGGGCTGATGAAGGACGTCAAGGCGCTGTTCGACCCTGAAGGGATACTCAACCCAGGTGTGATCTTCAACGAGGACGAAGGCTCCTACGTGCGCAACCTGAAACCCCTGCCGAGGCTCGATCCGCTTGTGGATCGTTGCATCGAATGCGGCTTCTGCGAGGTGAAGTGCGTGGCGCACGGCTACGCGATGTCCTCCCGCCAGCGCATCGTGGTGCAGCGCGAGATCGCGCGGCTCACGGAGCTTGGCAGGGCCGACCCGGCAGCGCGGCGCGATGCGGCGCGGCTGGTGCGTGAGTTCCGTCGCATCGGCAAGGACCTTTGCGCGGGCGACGGGCTGTGCTCCACGGCGTGTCCCGTAGGCATCAACACCGGAGAGCTGATACATGTGATACGAGGGCGCGAAATGCCGTTGCTGTCGCGCGGAGCGGCGTCGTTTGCGGCGGATCATTTCGCGCTTGTCGCCGGCGGCGCAGGAGCCGCGCTGCGGCTTGCGGCGTTCGGGCGATGCGTGCTCGGCACGCGGATGATGGCGGCGATATGCGCGGCCCTGCACAGATGCTCGTTCGGCATGATTCCGCTCTGGACGCCGGCGACGCCGGGCGCGATTGGCATTAAGCGCGAGAGCAGGCGCGCGCTCGCCGCCGCCGGGAAGTTCAGGAAGGGCGCAGGCAAGGTCGTGTACTTCCCGTCCTGCATCAACCAGCGCATGGGCGCGGCAGAGGGGGAGCGTCCGCTCGTGGAGGAGACGGTGGAGCTGCTCGGCAAGGCCGGATACGAGGTTGTGTTCCCGGAAGGGATGGAGAACCTTTGCTGCGGCACAATATGGGAGTCGAAGGGAATGCCGGAGATAGCAGACCGCAAGACCGCCGAGCTTGAACGCGCGCTCCGCGCCGCTTCAGATGGCGGCGCGCGGCCCATCCTCTGCGACCAGAGCCCGTGCCTGCACAGGATGCGCGAGAAGATCGCTGGACTGAAGCTGTACGAGCCGGCCGAGTTTATCGAGAAGTTCGTCCTGGACAAGGTGCGCATCACGCCTGTAGATGAGACTGTGACCGTGCATGTCACCTGCTCCACGCGCCGGATGGGGCTGGCGGACACGGTGGTGCGCGTGGCGCGTGCATGCGCGAGGGACGTACTTGTGCCGGAGGAGATCGGCTGTTGCGCGTTCGCCGGCGACAAGGGCTTCACGCATCCCGGGCTGAACGCATGGGCGCTGCGCAAGCTGCGCGGACAGGTCGAGCTCGCGGGCGTGACGCATGGCTACAGCAACTCGCGCACGTGCGAGATCGGCCTCACCACGCATTCGGGAGTGCCGTATTCCAGCATCGTAAGTCTCGTCAACCGCGCCGCCTCGCCTGTTTAGCGGCTCGGGAGGTGACGGCATGAAAAACATCCTTCTGTGGCTGGTGAGGCTGTTTGGCTGCGCGGTTGGATTTGCCGTCCTCCTCTGGTGCGGAGCTTCTCTCTACTTCCTGATTGCCGGGCGCGACATCGCACCGCCGGATTTGAGCGCGTATGAACTCCTCCATCCGGTAATCCCGCCCGCCGAAGATGCCGTTACCTACATAAAGGACTATGCGCGGAACGCGCCTTCTAATCTGAACTGGAGGGCAGCGCAGGTCTATCTGCGTGGAACGACCAACCGGCAGGACTGCGTGGAGCTGGTCAGCGGCATCCTCGCCGCCGAATCAAACGCCTTTCGGTGCGCGAAGGGTGTGATTGCATCGAGCGGAAGTTCCGTCCCTTCCGTGGCAGAATACGCGGCCTTTCTTTCAGATGTATGTCTATGCAATCGGATCACGCAATGCTATAGGCTGAGATCCGTGCTTGAAGCGGAAAGCGGCGATCGTGCCGCCGGACGTGCGACGTTGCTGGAGCTGTTCCGCTTGGGGGGACGTCTGGTGAAGCTGGATGACCCCATTACACAGGTGATTGGGGATGGGATGCGATCCGTGGCTTTAACCGAGATGGGAAAACCCCTGTTCGCGCCGGATGAAGACGAGGCATGGCTCGCGGAACTTCAGAAGATGACGGAAAACATGGCCGTTGGCGATGTCGTGCGCGCGAAGCGTTCTATCCAGCGCGCCATGGCTTTGGCCGGAGCAGGCTATTGGGGAGTGCTACATCTGGAGTCGATCCTGCCTGGAATGCGGGTTGCCCTCGCTCTGAATCTCAATTGGTTCCCTGGCTATGCGAAGTATGCGGCCCAGAACAACCGCACCCTTGCCGCGCTGAAGGACGAAACGGAACGCTTCTGTGCGAAACTCGATCTGCCATACGATGTGGAGTACGCGCGTAGGTTCAGGTTCGGGCATTTCAAAGTCCCTGCGCCGCAGGTTCCGGTAAATCCTCTCGTCCGCAACTGGATCGGGCACAAGACCATTGAGAACTTCGGCTTCGGTGGGGCGTATTGCATGTTATTCAGGCGGAGGTTCTCAGTGCGTTCGCAGGCGGTGGTTCTTGCCTGTCGCCGGTACAGGGCGCGGCATGGGCGCTATCCCGAAAAGCTGGATGATCTTGTGCCGGCGTTCCTCGCTGCCGTTCCGCGCGATCCGTTCGACGGCCAGCCGCTTCGATACAACAACGAGCATCATTATGTCTGGACCGTCGGCGAAAAGCTCGCATTTGACGGCAATGTCGATTTCACGAAGGACGGCAGGCCGATGTGGAGTTCCACAATGTCGCGCGATTACATGTGTGTTCGTTTCCTTTCGCCGGAGGGTGGAAGCGATGCCGGAGCGAACCGGTCTATCGCCTACTATGTGCCCGGATGGCTCCGTACCGGGTCGCACCGGGATGCGAGCACATGGACGAGTTTCACCAACATATTCTCCAGTGCAAGGTGCGAGAACTTCGCGATCTGGAACGGCAACGCCGCCTGGCGCACGTCTCTCCGCAACGCCGACAGCCAGTGGCGGTTTCTGGCGAACGAAATCGAACGTATGCCATCCTTCGTCCGCACGAACGTGACGCTTGTCGGGCATTCGCTTGGCGCGCGGATTGTCGTACGCACGCTTGCGGACCTGGCTGGAAAAGGGATGAAGGTGCGGCGAGGCATCCTGCTTGGAGCGGCGATCCGTGATGATGATCCAGACCTTGCTCGCATGGGAGACGCTTCATTGCTGCCCGTGTTGAACGTATGCAACCCGAAAGATGTTACGCTCAGGTATTTCTATCGCGTGGCAGGCGGAGAGAAGGGGGAGGCACTTGGCGTTGGCGGCGGAGTGTCGCCGATGTCGAATGTCGAAAACTGCGTGGTGCCAGACGACATAATGTCCGAAGCGGAGATTACGGCGGCTTGGGGAAAATTTGATCTGCTGAGGCGGATTGCAAGCCACCACGCGCTCTTCTACCTTTCCTCGTTGCGGAAGTGGACGGAAGCCGCCAAACCTTAGCCGATCAATAGGGGAACCCGCTTTCACCGCGACACAAGAAGGGGCTTGCTTTGTAAGGGAGGGCCGTATGTGGTATAATACGCCGCCACAAGGAGCAGAGACATGATCGACATCAAGAAGATACGTGAAGATTTCGACTCGACCGCCGCGCAGCTGGCGCGCCGAGGCGTGGAGAAGGAAAGGGTGCAGAAGGCGAAGGATCTCGACGAGAAGCGCCGTTCGCTCATCGCAGAGACCGAGACGCTCAAGGCGAAGCGCAACGCCGCCTCGAAGGAGATCGGGCAGATCGCGAAGCAGGGGG
>CAMPAA010000201.1 GCA_946631345.1 uncultured Verrucomicrobiota bacterium | reverse complement strand
ATCATCTCGTAGCCGCGCCCTTCCGTCTCGATGCCCACGCCATATCGCCGCCCGTTGAGGAACGTCGCATTCTCCAAGGTGAAGTGGCGGTAGTTGTCGATGGCGAGGCAGGAGGCCTTGCCGTCGGCGTCGAGCGTGCCGCCGATGTAGCGCAGGTTGTAGCGCTCGGCGTTGACGCCCTTCGGCGCGGTTTTCGGACTGAACTGCCACATCTGGTCTATCTTGAACATCCACGCCATCTCCGCGACGGCCTTCACGTACGCGCCGGCGCTCATCTCGACGGAGCAGAGGTTCGTGACGAAGACGGTCTGCGCCAGCGTGTAGTCGCCGCTCGGGACGGTCAGCACGCCGCCGCCGCAGCAGGCATCCACCGCGCGCTGGAAGCGCGGCGCGTCGTCCGTCTCGCCCTCCAATCGCTGGAAGTCCACAATCGAATGGTCCGAAACGCCAAATGCCACCGTCGTCGCAAGCATAGCGGCAACAAAAGACAACTTCTTCATCTTGAAACCTTCCTTTCCGTTCTTCATGTCACAGTTAGATGAGCATTGACTGTCCGACGAGGTCGATGGCGTGGAGGATGAATTCGCGGCAGTCTTTCACCGTACGCTTCCAGGTCGTCATCATGAAGCCCTTGAGACGTTCCGGCTTGATGGCGCTGCGGCAGTGCGCCACGGTCAGCGGAAAGTTCACGTCGTTCGCGCGGATGCCCTTCTTCGCATAAAGGAAGTCGGGATACCAGTTCGTCGCGCACGGCACCTGCTCGAATCCCGCCGCGTCAAGATCCGCATACGCCGCAATCCGCGGTGGATGCCACTTCGCCTCCGCGACGCGGAAGCTGCGCCCGTAGTACCAGTTCGAGAGCAGGATCGACTTCGGACAGTTCGCGTAGAACGACTCGCGGTTGAACCACGACTCGTCGGCGAACATCCACGCCCGCGCACCGTGCTTGTTCACCTCACCCTCCAGAAACTTCACGTCGTGCCAGTAGAGCGAACCCTGCCGCTTCACGATGTAGTCCTTTCGGCTCTGGATGCCCATGTCGGACTCTTCGTCCATCCCGATATGGAAGAGGCGCGGACGCCCGAAGATCTCCGCGACGTCCTTGATGACATCGGCGCACGTCTTGTAGTACTCCGGCGTGGAGACCTTATGCTGCACCTCGCCGAGCCAGGCGTCATGGCACGTGGCGAAGTTCAGCTTCGGGATGGCCTCAATACCCATCTTCTTGAGCCGCGCCACTTCGTCCCGCATCTGCTCCGGCTCCCAGCTGCCCTTGATCGCAAGCTCCGGATGGCTCGGCAGTACGATACCTTCGCCGACATCGATGACCGCCATGTTCATGCCAATCTCGGCCATGCGCTCGGTCGCCTCCTTCCACGTGTCATAGTCGAAAGCCAGGCTGTCCGCCATCGGCTTCAGCGAATCGTCGTCACCCCACATCCTGTATCCGAGGTGGAGCAGAAGCGACCAGATGAACTTCTCATCGTTTTCCATAGAAACATCTCTCCCTTGTTGACCGTGCTCAACCGAATAGCTATTTCGCGACATCTCTCGGCGTCACGCTTTCGGGCGAACCGCCGGCGAGATAGCCGCCGGAGCGTCCATCCGCGCCACCCGTCCAGAAGGAATAGAGTTTCGCGCCGCCCGAGGAGGTGAACACAAGCGTGAATGGTCTGTTAGCTTCAAGCGGGCCAACCTCAAACCGCGTAGAATTTGCACCCGCGATCTTGCGTTCGCCAAAGCTCTTGCCATCCTGCCCCTCCACGCGCACGGTCAGCTCGCCTTGACGCGCATCGGCGTTCACCCACAACCTGTCGCCCTTCGAGAACATGAGCGGCTTCGTGCGGATTTCGCCGTCCTGCACCGAGCAGAACCCGTCGCGCCGGAGCGTGGCGTAGCCTGTCGCCTTGCCTGCGCCGGAATAGTAGAAACGCAGCTCGTCGCCCGCGACCACGCATACGCCTGGATTCGGGACAAGCCGAGATGCGTCCCAATCGCCGACCTTGTGCGTCTGCGAAATAAACGACTCTCCATCTGTCGGCTTCGGGAAGAACCAGTGCCAGCGGTTGCGGGCGAAACCTAACCAGAGATCGGAACCATTCTTTCCCTCGCTGTCGAACACCTGCGAAATGCCAATCAGCACACCTTCGTACGGAACGCACGCGAACTCCCCGAAGTCCCGGAACGTCTTGCCGCGCAGCCTGCTTGCATTGCGCACCCATGGTGTCGGCACGGGCGTCCCGCGTCCTCCATGCCACGGCGGACGCATCTTCGCCCCGAGGAAGAAGTTGTCGCCTTCGTGGTAGTCCTGCGGAACGGAATTGCCGCCCGTATTTGAGCTGCGCAGCGAATACCCCCACTGGCGCGTGAACGGATTGCAGAAGGCCATCGCCAGATCGCCGGCGGCGACGGCGCGCACCGGCGTCCCCCAGCTGACGCCATCCGCAGAGGCGACGGCGAAGCCGCCATCCCCCTTCTTTACGGCGAACGCCTTGAACCGCTTGCCGTCTATCGCGTCGTAGTCCATCGTCACGCGCACGCGATCATAGCCCAGACATCCACCGCCCTTTTCAGCCGCCCACTGCACGCCGTCCCGCGAAACCATCCGCGCCGCGCCGTCATCCGTCCAGCCCACGTACTTCTGCGGCGCAGCGTCATACCAAACACCGCCCATGAGCGATCTCGCCGCAACGCATTTCGCTTGACGCAACGGGCGGTGCCATACGCGCCGCATCGTGTTCGATGCGAAGAGTTCATCGTCCAACATCAACTGCCGCCCCATATCGATGTCGATGGGCGGCGAAACGGGAACGGCCTGGCAGGTCGCCGTCGTCACGCGCGGAAGCGAAGACGCCTTGAACCCCGTGAAAACATTGTTCGGCCCCCAATAGACCTTAGCGTTCGGCGCCCCGGAATAGAGTTTCGTCTCGGGAGTCTGTCCGAGCAGGTTGTTGCCGTCGCAGCGGAGCACGCCGCCGTCCTGGCGGATCACCGTCACGTCCTTCAGCCCGAACCCCGTGTTGTTGTAGTGGTAGCACCCGAACATCTGCGCATCTCCGCCCTTGATCCAATAGCCGATCGCCCCCGTATCGGCATAGCAGTCGCGGAAGATCACTCCCGAGGCGTTGCTCTTGAAGCAGACGCTGTTCCTCAACATCTCGGGAAGCTCGCCCGGCTTCGCCGGATAGCCTACCGGCCCACCCCATACGTGGCATCGCGTGAAGCGGTTCGCGCCGCCGTACAGCACGCGTATGCCGACCGTGTAATCGACCACGATGATGTCCGTGTACTGGCTGTCGCCGCCTTTCGTGTAGAGCGCGGTATTCCCTGCGAGGCCGGGTATGAGCGTCTTGAAGTAGAGGTTGCGCGCGGTCATCTCGTAGCCCCGCCCCTCCATCTCGATCCCCACGCCATAAACACGCCCGTTCAGGAACGTGGCGTTCTCCAGCGTGAAGTGCCGGTAGTTGTCGATGGCGAGGCACGATGCCTTGCCGTCAGCATCCAGCGTTCCTCCACGGAACGTCAGGTTGTAGATGTTGGGCTCCACATCCTTCGGCGCTGTCTTCGGGTCGTACTGCCACCTCTGGTTGATCTTGACCATCCAGTCCATCTCGGCCACGGCCTTGATGCGCGCGCCGGGGCTCATCTCGATGGAACAGAGGTTCGTCACGTAGAGCGTCCGTGCGAACGCGTAGTTGCCACCCGGCACCGTGAGCAGTCCGCCGCCATAGCACGCATCCACGGCGCGCTGGAAGCGCGGCGCGTCGTCCGTCTCGCCCGCCAACCGCGGAAACTCCGATACCGAATGGTCTGATACGCCAAACGCCGCAGCCACGCACAGCACGCCTGCAAGTGAAGATACCCTCTTCATTCTCTCTCCCGGTTATCTCAAGCGCAACTGGAAGCCGCACGGATGTGAGACGCGGAGCGTGCCGCTGCCAAACGTGTAGTCGCCGCGCCGCTGCTGGACGCCGCCGACCGTCAACGTCTTAACACACACCGTCACGCCAGACGCAATCTCAAGCGACGAGTTCGACTTGAGGTTCACGTTGGCCCTTCTTCCAAGCGCATTGGGGTTGGCAATGGTTATTTTGCCCGTCCCGCTCACCGTCACGTTCGTGGCGTTCGCCCACGACCCGTTCTCCAGAAACGCGAGTGTTCCCTGATCCGATAAAGTGAGATCACCCGTGGCCGTCATCGGATAATTGATCCGTGTTGTGTGGATATTGCCTTCAAAGACAACCGAAAGGTTGCCGCCGAAACGGATGTCGGCCGGAAGGGACGTATCTGGATAATTGTATATCTGCCCCAAGTAAAGCGTGGCGGGAGTCTCCAGAGAGTTCGTGATGACGGAAGCGTTCGCCCCGTTCGGCATTCGCACGTCAAACTGGCCCACGCGTTGCGACGTGCCGCAGAGATCCCACATGCCGTCGTATGCAACGAACACCTTCATGTTCGATTTGTCGAACGCCCAATCGGCCGTCGTCTTCACCTTGTATCGGCGCAACCGGTAGCTGGCTGAACCGGTATCCCATCCCAACGCGCCCATGCTGTTTCCGGCCACGGCGAAATCCACATAGCCTTGAAACCCGTTCGAATCGTAGGAGGATGAGACGTCCGTGTATCTGAAGTAAAATCCATTCTTGATAATGACCGGATGGTCCTCAATCTTGACGCGCGCACCGCCATACAGCGCAAAATAGGCGTAGCCCGATCCCCCGGACAGTGGATCCTCAAGGCCACCGGCGATGGTGAGGTTAGAATTCTTGTAGCCAATTATGTCTGCATTCCTGTTCCCTGTGGTGATCTTGCCGTTGACTTTCACGTTCCTGGCCTCCCATATCTGGAACGTCCTGCCGCCCCAATCCGAATGGTTTAGCCCGAAAGCAATATCCTTGGCTACAATTGTGTTGTTGGCAGGGGCTAGTCCACCATGCTGCAACGTGATGGTTCCTGGCCCGTGGTCGATTCCCATCGCGTTGGCGCTTTCCAAAACCAGAAGATTCTTTTGGTCCGATGTCGATGCTCCATCTATCAGTATATCCCCTGTGAATCCGCCCGCCATGCCGGAGGCGACGATGAGCCTGTAGTCGCCGCGCAGGACGAAGTTTGTCACTGAGTTGCCATTCAGAACTTCAGCCTCTGCGCTGGACATGCCCGTATTCGCGTCGGTCACCGTGGCGACAAGGGTCTTGCTGTCGTTCTCGTAGGTGTACGAGACCGTGGCCATTGCCGATGCCGCCACCGCACAAAAGGTGACGGACAGGGCCCCTGCGCGCCAGTGCTTTGCGGGATGCCGTTTCATCGCAAGTGCATCAATGCATGATCTCCGATTTTCCATGGGCTCTCTCCTTAAAGGGGTTTCTTTCAGATGAGTGGTATGATAGCACAGAATCACAAGCCTATGCGCACCCGCAAGCAAAAAATAACGATACTTTTGCGCACGCAACCATGTGCCGAACGTCCCGGCGGCGAGATGGTCAGAACCATCTGGGCTGGTATCTGGAGAGGTCGTCGTCGGGATGGGCGGAGTGCCACGATGCGAGAAACGCCCGCACACGGTGGCGCTGCATGTTGGCCTCCGCGTCACCGCCGCGCGAACGCACCTCCACCTGCACGAACACCGGCACGTACTTCTTCA